>JARIAT010000049.1 GCA_029257715.1 Faecousia sp.
CAGATGCGGCCAAGGCTGTCCTGCGCAGCCACCAGCTCATGGGGGGCAAACATCGCCTGCCGGACTGGCATGACCTGTTCTCCTCTGGCCAGTGGAAGATTTTTCACTTCTCTGGGCCCCTCAGAAGTTTTCCCCAAAGCCGCCACAAGCCTGTGGAAATCCTTTGGATCATTCTCCGGAGTCATCATCAGCACCAAAGAATCCGGGTCGGCATACTCGCACTCCATCCCCATCCGACGCAGCCTTTCCGCCAATTCAATCCCCGTATTGCCGTTTCCTGCGGTAATTGTCAGACGCAGCGGATCTGTCCGCTCCACCTGCCAGCCGTTTTCCCGCAATTCACCGCGAATCGTCTCCAACTCCTGCACCGTTTTCCGGAGTTTTTGTGCATACCCCTGCGCAAGATACGCATTGCACCGATCAAGAGATGCCATGGTGAGATAGGACGGACTTGTGGAGCCAAACAGCGCCATTGCTCCCTTGGCCTGTTCCCACAGAGCCTTCGATGTATGTTTGCTGAAGTGAAGATATGCGCCTCCTGTCAGAACCGGAAGGGTCTTATGGGCAGAATCGCAGCAAAGATCCGCCCCCAAATCCAGCGGATGGCAGGACGGCGTCAGAAAACGCAGATAGGCCCCGTGGGCGTTGTCCACAATCAGCATGGTGCCATGGCGGTGGGCCACCTGGGAAAGCGCCTCAATATCCGCCGTATTCCCCAGATAATCAGGACTGGTCAAATAAACCGCCGCAGGAGGATGCCGCAATGCACTGAGGGTTCTGTCCAGCGTCCGAGCAGAAATCGGACAGCTGCACAGCGACTGATTTTCCCCCTCCGGCCAGAGCCATGCCACCTGAAAATCCAGCAGGGCCGCCGCATAAACGAAGGCTTTATGGACATTTCTCGCCGCCACAATCACGGGCGGTGTTCCCACCGCCCGATTATTCAGTGCCAGATACAGCATTGCACGAATACATTGACTGGAGCCCTCCGTCGAATAGACGGTTCGACCGCTGCCGAATAGTCTGGAGGCATTTTCCTCGCTTCGGGCAATGATTCCCTCTGCTTCATAGAGGGAATCAGCTCCCTGAATCTCTGTCAGATCCAGATGTTCACAACCAATAAAATCCACACCCTTGTGGCCTGGCATATGAAAGCGCACGGTATCGCTGCATTCATATGCCTTCAGAAAATCCCAGATCGGCGTTTCCATATACTTACTGTTCCTGCTGTGCTTCGCCGTATTCCTCTGCGACCTTCATCATGATGGCGCACTCAATTCTCTTGCGGAACAGCTCACAGCCAGGCTCATAGACGCCTCGGATGGATCCGGTTGCGTGCATGGCATTGGCTGCGCAGCCGCCGGAGCAATAGAGCTTCGCCCAGCAGTCCGCACACTCCGGCCGTGCGTAAGCATTGCAGCTGCGGAACTCCTCACGCAGATCGGTATTCGTCACACCGTTCCAGACATCGCCCAGCTTGTACTTCTCTTCTCCGACGAACTGATGGCAGGGATACAGGTCGCCCCAAGGGGTAACCGCCATATACTCGGTTCCGGAACCGCAGCCGGAAATGCGCTTATAAACGCAGGGGCCGCCGGTGAGATCCAGCATATAGTGGTAGAAGGTAATGGGCTTGCCTTCCTTTTTGCGGCGCATCATATCCTTTGCCAGAATCTCATACTGCTCCTTGACGATCTCCAGATCCTCCGCCGTCAGCTCCGCAGGATCTCCGGGGGCACAGACCACAGGCTCCATACTCAGCTCGGTAAATCCCAGATCATCCGCCATATGGAACAGATCCTTGGTAAAGTCAGGGTTGGCGTGGGTAAAGGTGCCTCGCATATAATATTCCTTGTTTCCTCTTGCCTTGACCATCTGCTGGAATTTGGGCACAATGCGCTCATAGCTGCCATTTCCGGCATAGTCCACACGGGTGCGGTCGTGGATTTCCTTCCGTCCGTCAAGGGACAGAACCACGTTGCTCATTTCCCGGTTTGCAAACTCGATCACCTCATCGTCAATGAGCATTCCGTTGGTGGTCAGAGTAAAGCGGAAATTCTTTCCACGCTCCTTCTCCACGCTTCTGGCATACTCCACCAGCCGCTTAACTACATCCCAGTTCATAAGCGGCTCGCCGCCGAAGAAGTCAACCTCCAGATTTCTGCGATGGCCGGAATGATCCATCAGGAAATCCAGTGCCTGTTTGCCGACTTCATAGCTCATAATTGCCCGCTCGCCATGATACTTGCCCTGACTTGCAAAGCAGTAGGAGCAATTGAGGTTGCAGGTATGGGCCACATGAAGGCACAGTGCCTTCACCACATCACCGGAGCGCTGCTTAAAGGTGCCCGCCATCTCTGCAAAGGTATCAGGGGTGAACAGCTTGCCATCCTTGACAAGCTGCGCAACGTCGTCAATGTACTCGCGGACTTCTGCTTCTGTGACATCCTCACGGTTGCCGTATTTTTCCATAATGGCGTTGGTGATCTCATCCGGAGTGTGATTTTCATAGAGGGCGATGATATCGTATCCCACCTCATCCACCACGTGAATGGATCCGGAACAGCTATCCAGGACAATATGATAGCCGTTGAGTTTATACTGATGAACCATAAAAGTTCCTCCCTTATTGGTCATACACGAAATAAAAAGGTGCCACCGGAAACGGCGGCACCTTTCATGTCAGAAAAACTTACTTACCAGTGTTCTCGCACTTCTGGTTGGCAACACCGCAGCTGGTCTTGCATGCGGACTGGCAGGAAGTCTGGCACTCGCCGCAGCCGCCGTTCTTTGCGCTCTCGCACAGGTTACGAGTCTCAAGAGTCTTGATCTTCTTCATGATAAAATCTCCAATCTATCAAAAAATTCTGAAACAAAAGGTGGAAACAACATTCCACTGAAACATTGAAATAGTAACATACCGCCATTGCAATGTCAATAGGAACCCGTCTGTTTTCCGAATAACTGTCTATAAATCTCCCTGGGACAGCGATAGTCTCCTTCGCCGTTTCTGAGAAAAATTCCGTTGATCGGATCTCCATAAACATAGACCGGACGTTCCCCTTCCTTCGCAGGCGGAACATGGATGACAATGATGTGCTTTCCGTCAATTTCCTCTTCCCAGACATCTTCATCGCAGAGGATATTGGCACTGACGAGATCTGAATTATTGACACCGGACCAGAAATCCTGCAAAATTCCCGCCGGATCCGGCAGATCGACGGCATGGAGGGATTTGTCCGGATATTCTTCTACTCCCAGTAAGATAACGCCGCCGAGGGTGTTGGCAAATGCGGAATAGGTTTCCCACAGACTGTTCGGCAGTCCTCCCAGAGCTTTTTTTGCTTCGAGCCGGTTATTTTCCCGGCAGCGTTCCAGATGAGAAAAATCAATCACCCGGCGCACCTCCTTTTCTGCACTGCCTCAGACCAGCTGCTGATCGTTGATGGTCAGTGTAAACTTCAGCCCAAGTTTATCCGCCGCCTTGCGGCAGAGAATCATGCGGTTCATAAAAATCTCGAAATAATCCATGACGGAACTAAGCTTTGTATCCACCGTCAAATTCAGATTCACAATGCTCTGATCCTCGTTGACCGTCAGAGAAGATTTTTTTACAGAGTAGTTGACCCGGTCATGAATATCAAATGTGGACATATCCCGATTTCTGACCCGGGTCCAGCGGACATCTGCCTTATCCGCAAGAATCAGTGCCGCGGCAACGGCATTGACGGGAACGCCTGTCCCTTCATCGTGATTTCCGATAGCCGTGACAATGGTTGCCACCTCTGCCGGATCACACCCCATGTCATTGAGAATGCTCCACGCCATAACCGCACCGGACTGGGAATGCTCCGACCGATTGACCAGATTGCCGATGTCATGAAGATATCCTGCAATCTTTGCAAGCTCCACGGTCCGCTCATCATATCCCAGTGTCCGCAGCAGCTGTCCAGCCATTTCCGCCACGTGCACCACATGCGCAAAGCTGTGTTCTGTATATCCAAGCGCTGCCAGAGATTCGTCCGCGCGGATGATATAGGTGCGGATGGCATCGCTCTTTTTGACTTCTTCATAAGTAAGCATAGAAAAATCACTCCTTCTTTTCTACTATACTCCAATCTGAACCTTTCAGAAAGCCCCTTTCCCGATATTTTACATACATTTTTCGGACTCTTTTCCGCTTATATAAAAAAATCCTCCTCTTTTTATGAGAAATTCATCATATAAGGAAGAAATCCTTGACAGATGGATCTTTCACCGCCTGCCGGTCAGCAGAGCCATTGACCTCTCTCCTGATCCGGCGATCCTCTATCAATGTTTAGCAGCCACCATATTCTGCCCTCCTTTTTTCTCCAAAAATAATGATTTCTTGGTTTTTTCTCTTGAATTTCGGGAAAATCGATGTATACTATTTCGGTGGTTTGAGAATATAGGATGGAAGGAAGCATCGTGTGAATGAAAGAAGAAAATGCACTGGGCCGGGAGAAAGTTTCCAGTCTGGTTTTGAAAATCGCAATTCCCAGTATGCTGGCTCAGTTTGTCAGCGTGCTTTACAGCATTGTAGACCGGATGTTCGTCGGCAATATTCCCATGGCCGGTGATCTGTGTCTGGCAGGTGTTGGTGTCTGCGGCCCGATTGTTACGATGATCGGCGCATTTGCGTCGCTTGTGGGCATCGGCGGCACCCCTTTAATGGGCATTGCCCTTGGGGAAGGCAACAAAGAAAAAGCGCAAAAAATTCTGGCCAACTGTTTTGTGATGCTGGTTGGTGTTTCTGTGGTTGTCACCATCGCTTCATTGCTGCTGAAACGCCCGATGCTTCTGCTGTTTGGCGCCAGTGATGTCACACTGCCCTATGCGGAGGCTTATTTTACCATTTACGTCTGCGGCACTATTTTCGCCCTGCTCTCCATCGGAATGTATCAGTTTGTGGTGGCACAGGGGTATGCAAAAACCGGAATGTGTTCGGTTATTTTGGGCGCCGTGCTGAATATTATTCTGGACCCTGTTTTCATCTATATTTTTGATATGGGCATTCGGGGCGCAGCCGTAGCAACGGTCATCAGTCAGGCAGCCAGCACTCTTTTTGTCGTCACCTTCCTGCTGCGAAAGGCTGATATCCGCATTACATTCGGCGGATATCATCTGCGGGTTATGAGCCGTGTCCTGGTGCTTGGCATTACGCCGTTTCTCATCATCGCCATGGATAATATTATGATTATCTCCATGAACGGCCTTCTGCAGAAATACGGCGGAGCAGACGGCGACTTCCTCGTCACGGTCAATACCATCGTCCAAAGCTTTATGCTGGTTCTAACCATGCCTCTGGGCGGAATCAGCGGCGGAACCCAGTGCATTCTCAGTTATAACTACGGTGCGGGATACTCCGACCGGGTGCTCAAGGCGCAGAAATACATCGTGGGGCTGTGCATTGTTTATACGGGAGTGCTGTTTGTGCTGGCAAGAGCCGCCGGTCCCCTGTTCGTCTCACTGTTTACCAGTGATCCCGAGATCAATGCCCAAGCCTGCCGTGCCATCCGAATCTGCACCATCTTCGCCGTTCCGCTTGGAATTCAGTATGAGATCGTCGATGGTTTTACCGGTATGGGACAGGTGCAGATGTCGCTTCCCCTCTCCTTTTGGCGAAAGGGTGTCTACTTTTTCTCGGTGTTTCTGATTCCGATGGTGGCCGATGCCTCCATGATTTTCTATGCCGAGCCCATTTCTGATATTCTGGCCGTTGCGGTGTCCATCCCCATGTATCTGATGATGATTCAGAAAATTCTGCGCAAACGGGAAGCCGCTCTGGCACAGGAAGAAACTTAAGTTTTTCCGCAGTTCGGAATTCCGGACTGCGGATTTTTGATTGTCAACGGAGCCTCTCCCTGCGGTTGACTCCGGAATTGCTCCATGATATAATTCTTTTACGATATCACGGGAAGGATTTGAAATTGCATGACCACGAAAGACGCACTTTTGAAGCTGTTTGAATCCAACAAGGGCATCTATTTATCAGGCGAAGAAATCGCCGCAGAACTATCTGTTTCCCGGGCTGCGGTCTGGAAAGCCGTGAACACCCTGCGCAGCGACGGATACTGCATCGACGCTGCCACAAAACGCGGCTACTGTCTTTCTGTTCACACGGACATTCTCTCGTCTCAGGGAATTGAAAAATATCTGGACGATTGCTGCCGAGATCTGGACATTCAGGTGCTGGCGAAGACAGACTCTACCAACGCTCAGGTCCGGCAGAAAGCAAATGCCGGTGCGGCCGAAGGTTTCACCCTGCTTGCAAATGCCCAGACTGAGGGCCGAGGCCGCCTCGGACGAAGCTTTTACTCCCCCAATGATACGGGAATCTATCTCAGCCTTCTGCTTCGTCCAAACCGCTTTCCTGCCCAGCAGTCAGTTCGCATCACCACCATGGCCGCCGCTGCCATGTGCCGTGCCATCGAAGAGGTATGCGGTGAAACCCCCGGAATCAAGTGGGTCAACGATATCTTCCTCCGGGGTAAAAAAGTCTGCGGCATTCTGACCGAGGGGGCCTTCGGACTGGAAAACGGCATCCTAGAATATGCGGTTGTTGGAGTCGGGATCAATGTCTATCCGCCGCAGGGCGGTTTTCCGGATGAAATACGAGAGATTGCCGGGGCCTTGTCTGAACAATCGCAAAGTGATTTAAAAAATCATCTGGCTGCGGCTTTTCTCAATCATTTCATGCACTACTACCATTCTGCGGACCCGTCAGAGTATCTCGAAGCCTACCGCCGATACAGCATTGTCGTCGGACAAAGAGTTACCGTGCATTCTCCCTGCGGTTCATGCAGCGCCCTCGTCCTGGGAATCGACGATCTGTGCCGGCTTCAGCTGCGATATCCGGACGGCAGGGAAGCTACCCTCTCCAGCGGTGAAATCTCCATTCAGATTTAATTGGAACCACAAACCCAATCTCAAATCATCAAAAAATGCGCCCCATCCATTGATGGGGCGCATTTTGCGCAATCTTACAGTTTTGCGTCCGGCTTGAGCAGGATTCTGTGATCTCCAACCATCTTGGTGATCTTCAGCTTGTCAAAATAGTCAAGATACATCTGGGCATATTTTCTGGAAACCCCGATCTTGGTGCGGAAATCCGCCAAAATCACCTGATCGCTTTCCCCGAACATCTCCAGCAGCGCATCGAGAGCCTTCTGGCAAACCGTCTTCAGGGCATAGGTCTGGGGCGTTATGGGAATGAGGAGTCCATCGTTCTGCATTTTCGTCAGAACCTGATTAAACTGCTTTTGCTTGGCAGCATTAACGGCATACTTCGCAGCCACATCGGTGGTCAGAGGTGCCTCAAATCCGGCTGCTTCGTACAGCTCCTCCAGCTGCGCCTGAATATGCTTCTGTTCGGGAGAGAACTTGCATTTAAAGGTCTTCAGCGCCGCAAAGCTTCCGTGAAGCTTGAGCTTTCCCTCCTGGACAAAGAAGTTCAAAATTGCATCCAGATCCTTGGAGGAAGAGGCAAATAACTTCTCACGGAACTCACCCAGAGACATTCCGTCCTGCAAGGGATTTTCCTTGTGGTAGGCATCCAGCATGGCCTCCGCTCTGCCCCACAGCACATCAAGAGATTCTCTTGCGACCAGTCCTCCGGCGATTTGCAGAATGCTTCCCTCTTGCAGGTGCTTCTGCACAACCTCGTGAACTACCGTCGCTGACAGACCGCTGTGATTGCTCAGGTCTTCCTCCCGCAGCATCCGGAACGCCCCGTCAATCACCATCTGCTGCACACGAATTTCAGCCGAGGCATTGAGGTTGGTGAGTCGGCGGATCACGGTCTCATCCTTGCGCTTGAGCTTCCTCGCTTCCATATCCAGTACCACACCGCCGCCGATGGTCGTCATTGGAGAGAAGAAGCGGATGATAAACTTATCCAGATTCCGGGCAACAATATCCTCCTGAAAGGTCAGTACGGCATAGCCGCTCTGCCCAGGGTCCAGCTGATCGGTGTCCAAAAGGCGAACCTTACAGACCTGCTCCTGGGTGCCAAGATGAAAATGGAGCTTGGAGGAATTTTTGATACCGTAGGGGGCATCCGGAGTCATCTGCAAATGAACCGCGATCTGCTGCGACAGCTGCATGGTATCCGGCTGCGCGATGGTGCAGCCTCTGGCCAGTTCCTGCCGCTCCACACCGGATAGATTCACTGCAACCCGCATACCGGCCTGAACCTCTTCCTGACTCTGGTCATGGTTCTGCAGCTCCCGGACACGGGCCATTTTCTGCTGCGGATAGATCATCACATTGTCACCGGGATGCAGCATCCCGTCCACCAGTGTTCCCGTAATGACGGTACCGAATCCCTTGATAGAGAACGCGCGGTCCACAGGCAGGCGGAAGGGGCGGTCGCACTTCCGAGGTGGTGTATTTTCAACCAGCCGGACAATCTCTTGTTTCAGCTCCTCTAGCCCCATGCCGGTATAGGAAGATACCGCAATCACAGGGGCATTTTCCAGGAAGGTTCCCTTGACCCGCTCACGGGTATCCTCTTTTACAACTTCCAGCCAGTCCTCATCCACCATATCGGCCTTGGTCAGTACTACAATGCCGTTCTTGACCTCCAGCAGCGACAGAATATCAAGATGCTCCTGCGTCTGAGGCATAAAGCCCTCATCCGCCGCCACCACCAGCAATACCACATCGATTCCCGTTGCGCCGATGAGCATATTTTTGACAAACTTTTCATGACCCGGGACGTCCACAATACTGGCCTGCTGTCCATTGGGCAGTGTCAGCTGTGCAAAGCCGATCTCAATGGTAATGCCACGCTTCTGTTCCTCCCGCAGGCGGTCTGTATTCACGCCGGTCAATGCCTTTGTCAGACAGGTCTTGCCATGGTCAACATGGCCGGCAGTGCCAATCACAATGTGTTTCATGCTTATTTCCTCTCCTCATGTGCAAGCTGCTCCAGATCCCGGAATGCCTGCATAATCTCTTTTTCGTCTCCCTCGCAGAGGGTCCTCGGGGAAATGATCACCCGATCTTTCCAGATTCGGGTAATGATCGTAACCTTGCTGCGCAGTCGGAGATATTCCTCAATTTCGTTGGTGCGCAGCTTTTCACTGGATACTGCCACAGCGCAGCTTGGCAGCATCACACCGGGAAGTGATCCGCCGCCGACCTCATCTTCCGTCAGAACGGTGTCCACATGGAACGACGGCATCTCCGGAATCAGCATTGCCTGAAGGGTCTGTGCCTTTTCCTGTGCCTCTGCCCGGCTCATTCCCAGCATCCGCACAATGGGAACCTTCTGAACCGCCTCTTTGGGATCAAGGCTGTTTCGCAGCGTAACTTCCAGTGCCGCAAGGCTGAGCTTATCGACTCGAAGCATTCTTGTCAGATGGTTTTTCTTCATCTTCTCAATCAAGGCTTTTCTGCCTACGAGAATACCGGCCTGAGAGGAGCCCATCAGCTTATCCCCGGAGAAGCAAACCACATCCGCACCTTCCTGCAGGGCCTGCTTTGCGGTGTGCCCTTGATGAATTCCGATATATTCCGCAGGGAACGGCAGACACGAGCCGATATCATAGAGCAGCAGGGAATCGTGTTCCTTTGCGATATTGGAAAGCGCTTGAATGGACACGGACTCGGTAAAACCGATGATCGAGAAATTCGAGGTGTGAACCTTCAGCAGCACCGAAGCCTCTCGCTCTGTGACGGCATCCTCATAGTCCTGAGCATGGGTTTTGTTGGTGGTTCCGATTTCAACAAGATCCGCACCGCTCTGCTCCATAATCTCAGGAACCCGGAATGAGCCGCCGATTTCCACCAGCTCTCCCCGAGAAATGGCAACCTTCTTCCCTTTGCAAAGCGTATTGAGCATCAAAAACACAGCTGCGGCATTGTTATTGACCACAAGGGCCGCCTCTGCACCGGTCATTTCGCAGATCAGGTTTTCCACATGAGAATATCGGCTGCCCCGGCATCCTGCGTCGATATCATACTCAAGATTGCAGTATCCGCTTGC
>JARIAT010000059.1 GCA_029257715.1 Faecousia sp.
GCATCCTTTTTACGAATCGATTTTCCAACACAGCGGGTATCAGCCATGGTCTGCGCCTCCCTTCTTCCAGTCAAGATAAGCTCGGATTCCCCGGAGCTGTCCGTCATAGCCGGAGCATCGGCACAGGTTTCCTGCCAAAAATGCCTTAATTTCGTCGTCAGTGGGGTCCGGATTCTCTCGCAACAAGGCAATGGTATTCATAATAAAACCCGGATTACAGAAGCCACACTGCTCTGCACCTTGATCTGCAATAAATCCGGTAAATTCACCGGCTTCCTCCTGAAGTCCTTCCAGTGTCTGAATATGGTGTCCGGCAGCTCTCGCCACCAGGGTGCTGCAAGAGAGGATCGGCATACCATCCATAAAAACAGTGCAAAGACCGCAGTTGGATGTTTCACATCCGCGTTTTACGGACAAACAGCCCTTTTCCCGAACAAAATCAATCAAAAGCATATCGGGCTCTACATTTGCACGGACAGCTTTTCCATTCAATGTCAGTTGAATCTCCATCTTATCCCTCCTTCAGGCTTAAAACCGCACGGCGAACCAAAACCGCACAGATTTTCTTGCGATAGGCCGCACTTGCGCGCATATTGGAGCCGAAATCCAGCTTCTGCGCAACATAGTCGCCAAAAACCTGGGCACGCTCGAGATCAATTCCGTTGGCGAGAATCCCCGTTTCGTCGCTCAGCGCAATCGCCTTTGCAGGTCTTGCGCCAACTGCGCAGCAGATTTTCCCATCTACAGAGGAAACCGCACATGCAAGAACCGGAAAATCTGTTGCCGTGTTTCTCTGGGAAAGATAGCAAACCTTCATAGGCTTTTTGGGAACAATCACTTCCACCAAAATATCCCGTGTTCCTCTGGGCAGCTGCGCAAACTCCTGCATCGACAGCTCTCCCATATGATGCAGCCGCACCTTCGCATGCAGAACCTGAAACAGCGTCAGCACATCGGAAAAACCAAATCTTCCGTAGAGACTGCCTCCCACGGTTGCTCCGTTTCGGAACTGTACCCCCACAATATGTTGAACCGATTCAGCAAAGGCATTTTGTGTCAAGGCATTGAGCCCCTGATGTGTTTCCAGCATACGCAGAGAAACCATCGCCCCGATTCGATAGCAGTCCTCCTCTTCTGAAACCCGATCAAGTCCCAGATCACATAAATCAATGGCTGTATTGACATTCCTTGTCTGCATTTTAAGCCATAACATTCCACCAAGTACAACATTCGTTTTCTTCTGGCAGAGTTCATATGCCTCGTCCAGCGTTTTCGGTCTGACATAATTCTTAATAGTCAGCATCGTTGATCCACCTTATTTCTTAGTTTTTGAAGCTTTTTCATCTTCATGGCATAGATATGGACATTTTATCAAAAATCCTCATTCATTTCAAGATTCGGTCTGAATTTTTCCATTTTTGTCATAAAAAGTGTGGAATCCGCCGGATTCCACACCCAATCTGATCAGATCGAACGAAGCTCGACCGACTGCAGCAGGCGCAGATGATTCCGTTCCGCAAGCGCACGGGCTTTTTCTTCGGAATCAAGCTCTGTCAAATGCCACGGCGCATGGGCATCCGTTCCTAAAATCGCCTGACATCCTGTTTCTCCGGCAATCTCCCAGAAATCCGATCTGGGATACCACCGCTGCTGACGCAGCCCCAGAAGATTGATTTCCAGCGGAATCCGACAGTTTTTTGCCTCCTGACACATTTCCGTCATATACTTCCGATAGAGCTTTGGGTCACCTGAAAATCGGATCAGATCCGGATGCGCAAAATAGGTAAATAGCCCTGTATTCATTGCATCCATTGCCTGATAGCAGTAACGCCGAAGGACCTCCACATCCCCGGTTTCCGAACCGGAATACACATCTCCAATCTCATTTCCAACAAAGTGCTGCCCCAGAATCAGATATTCCAGCGGACTGCTGCGCAGTTTCTCCAACAGCTGTGAAAAATACTTGGGATAATACTCTGTCTCCAGGCCCAAATAAATTTGGATCTGACCTTCATATTTCTCTTTCAGCCCCTGAATGACTGTGACATACTCCTCGTATTGGCTCATCTCCATTCGGAATGTTGAAACATACGGCTGTGGAAACGGATAGGGGGTATGATCTGAAAATCCAAGAATTGTAAGGCCTCGCTCCATCGCAGAAAGAACATATTCTTCTTCCGTTCCCTCTGCGTGATTGCATCGCCATGTGTGCGTGTGATAGTTTGCAAGCATTGCGAATACCTCCTATAATTTATTTCATCGTATCATTTTGTATCAGGCAAGTCAAATGCAAGACTTTCCAACCGAATTGAGCAAAGATGTTCTAAAACCGCCTTTAAAGGAAGCGATACCCATTTTTCCTTTCGGTAAATAACCTGTTTCCATAATTCGATATCCAAGTCCGGAACATTTAATCGTTTCATTTTTCCCGCCTTGACGCTCTGCTCTGTTACAAAATCCGGAAGAAATGAAATACCGAGATTTTGCTCGACCAATTGGCAAAGCAGATCGGCATTTCCACTCTCAAGAACGGGTTTTAACTCACAGTTTTCTTGCGCTAACCGCTCATGCAGCATTCGACAGTAACTCATATCTTTTTCCGTCAGCAGGCACGGCTCACACAGTAGCTGAGGAATCGAAACGCTTTCCTGTTTGGCGAGCATGTGTTCTGAAGATGACACAAAATGGACCGGCGCCTTTTCTTCAATCGCTGTAACGTAAGACGTATTGAATATATGCCGGTCCAACGTACAGAGCACATCTACTTCATTATGGTCAAGAAGCTGAAAAAGCTCTGATGTTCCTGCTGTTCGCACCTGAAGCGAAAGCTTCGGATATTTTCTGCGAAAGTCGGCAAAGTGATGTGCAACCAACGGTGTGCAGAGGGAATCCGCCGTAGCGAGGCGAATCACACCGCTTGGCTGCTGAAGTTGGTTCGGCCCTTGTACCATCTCCTGGCAGGTGCGCAGAATCTGCTGGGCATGATGCAGTGCGTGTTCTCCCTCCTCAGTCAGCGTGATTGTATGTCCGATACGCTCAAATAAAGGGACTCCTAATTCCTGCTCTAGCTGCTTGATCTGGAACGATACGGTCGGCTGAGAATACCCCAGCTTTTGACCTGCCCGTGTAAAGCTCCCCAATTCTGCCGCCTCGACAAAGGTTCCCAAACTCCGTAAATCCATATCTCTTCTGCTCCATCAATATTTTTCATGCTTATCATGCAATTCATCAATTTGACAAATGTTCAGATATATTTTATCCTTTGTTTATCGAATGTCAAGGAGTAAGTGTTATGAATTTATTATCTGCTGCGATGAATACACTGTTAAAAATCATTCAGGTTCTGATGAATCTGCTTTGGGGAGATCTGATTTATATTCCCCTTCCCGGAGGAGGAACTATCGGGCTCTCCCTTTTGGTCATCATTCTGATTCCTGCAGGATTGTATTTTACCTTCCGTACACGCTTTGTTCAGATTCGTCTATTCCCGGAAATGATCCGCGTCACACTGGAAAAGCGATCCGGTCAAAAGGAATCTGCCCTTTCCGGAATTCAGGCTCTGTTTGTTTCGACCGCAACACGAGTCGGCATGGGAAACATGGTCGGTGTCGTGGCCGCTATTTCTGCCGGTGGCGCAGGTGCCGTCTTCTGGATGTGGGTAACCGCAATGATTGGTGCCGCTACGGCATTTGTTGAGGCAACTCTGGCACAAATCTATCAGGAAGAAGATCCGCTTTACGGCGGTTTCCGCGGCGGTCCCGCTTACTACATCCATAAACACTTTTGCAAAAACAAATCCAAAAAGCATTGTGTGCTTTCTGTTGCATTTGCACTTTCCGGACTGTTATGCTGGTGCGGAATCAGTCAGGTTATCAGCAATTCCGTTTCGTCTTCCTTCTATAATGCTTTTGAAATTCCTCCTATCGTAACAACCTCTATTCTGGTAGTTCTGGCTGCACTGATTGTTCTACGCAAAAATACCACTGTGAAAGTTCTGGATGTGATGGTCCCCATTATGGCCGGAACATACTTCATTCTTGCGCTTGTAATCATCGGAATGAACATCGAGCTTCTCCCATCTGTTTTCAAGCGTATTTTTGAGGAAGCCTTCGGCATCCGGCAAGTGGTAGCCGGTGGTTTTGGCGCCGCACTGATGAACGGCGTACAGCGTGGTCTTTTTTCCAATGAAGCCGGATCCGGTTCTGCTCCCTGCGCAGCCGCTGCTGCAAAGGTATCCCATCCTGCAAAAGCCGGCCTGATTCAGGCCTTCGGTGTGTTTATCGATACCATTGTCATCTGCACCTGCACCGCCATGATTATGCTGCTGGCTCCGCAGGATCTGCTCAGCGGTTTGAGTGGTATGTCCCTGCTTCAGACTGCCATGTTCCATCACTTCGGGCAAATCGGTGTCGTGTTCACCGCGCTCGTTCTGTGGCTCTTTAGTTTCTCCACTTTTATTGGAATCCTCTACTATGCCAGATCCAATGTGGCATACCTCTTTGGTGACAGTTGGGCAACGCAAACCGCTTATAAGGTGTTGGCACTCGGAATGCTCTTCATCGGCGGTCTTGCTGCTTATACATTTGTATGGGATCTTGGAGACATCGGAGTAGGTCTTATGACAATTTTCAATATGATTGCCATTATCCCCATGTCTTCTCAGGCAATCCGGTCCTTGAAGGACTATGAAACCCTCAAAAATCGGAAATAGCAGCTAAAAAATCCCCGCCTCATGAGGCGGGGATTTTCTTCTATCCGCTCAGTCGATAGAAGTCACGTGATAATCCTGAGCTTCAATCGCGGATTTCAAGATCTCGTTAGAAACTTCTTTGTTGAGCGTAACCACAGCAGTGCCGGCAGAGTGACTCACTTCTGCGCATTCTACCTGATCCATCGCTTCCAGCGTCTTTTTCACGCGAGCTTCGCAATGGCCGCACATCATGCCTTCAATATGAATGGTCTTTGTCATTGTTTGTTCCTCCTGAATAATGGTAGTATTGGAATTCGCAGAGTCTGCGAATTTCTTGTGATGAATGGGGTGGTCGTGTTTTGGGCTGTACAGGTCAAAGAAATTCAACCGCAGTGCATTGGACACGACGCAAAAACTGGAAAGACTCATAGCTGCCGCTCCAAACATGGGATTCAGCTCCCAGCCTGTGAGGTGAATAAAGACACCTGCCGCCAAGGGAATTCCAATGATGTTATAGAAAAATGCCCAGAAAAGATTTTCATGGATATTTCTCAAGGTTGCACGGCTGAGACGAATAGCCGCAGGAACATCACTCAGACGATTTTTCACGAGCACGATATCCGCCGCATCCACTGCGACATCCGCACCTGCACCGATTGCAATTCCCACGTCGGCTCTTGTCAGGGCAGGCGCATCGTTGATGCCATCGCCAACCATGGCGACCTTACCCCGATTCTGAAGCTTTCGGATAACCGCTTCCTTGCCATCCGGAAGAACCCCCGCAATCACCTCATCTACTCCTGCCAGCTTGCCGATTGCATTGGCAGTTCGGGCATTATCGCCAGTAAGCATCACTACACGGATTCCCATACTGCGCAGCTGACGAATGGCATCCGGGCTGTCTTCGCGGATAATATCTGCAACTGCAATAATGCCAAGCAGATTTCCGTTCAACGCAAAGAGCAGCGGTGTCTTTCCCGCCTCTGCCAGCTCCATGGCTTTTCGCTCAATCTCAGGAGATATCGCAATCTGAGATTGTAAATAACTCAAGCTGCCACCGATTATGGATTTTTGATCCAGAACAGCTGTTAAGCCATTTCCCGGAAGAATTTTAAACTGATCTACCTCTCTGGCTTTCATGCCCATTTCCTGTGCATGGTTCAAAATAGCCTTTGCGAGGGGATGTTCACTCTTTTGCTCCAGTGCCAGTGCCGAATCCAGCAGTTCCTGCTCGGAAATCCCTTCTGCAGGAATAATATCTGTGACGGAAGGCTGTCCTTTGGTGATGGTTCCGGTCTTATCCAAAACCACGGTATCCACCTTGCCGGTTTCCTCCAAGGAAACTGCGGTTTTAAACAGCACTCCATTTTTTGCTCCCTTTCCGTTGCCGACCATGATTGCAACAGGAGTGGCCAGTCCAAGCGCACACGGGCAGCTGATTACAAGTACGGAAATGCCCCGAGCCAGTGCAAAGCCTATACTTTGCCCTGCGGCCAGCCAAACGATGGTTGTCAAAGCA
>JARIAT010000074.1 GCA_029257715.1 Faecousia sp.
ACGCCGAATTTTCAGGGCAACGCCGTCATCAATTATACCGACCGGGAAACCCCTTGGACTCGTATCATTGAACACAAGTGGTTTGATCCCCACGATCAGCCGCGCACAGTCATCTCCCGGGAATTCAGCTCCGAATGGAAGCCTGGGGATGAGCCGTATTACCCTGTCAACGATGAGAAAAACACAAATCTCTATCTGAGTTATCGGCAGTTGGCCGAGCAGCAGTCCAATGTGATCTTCGGCGGACGGCTTGGAGAATATCGGTATTACGACATGGATGTCGTAATTGCCTCTGCCCTCAGTCTATGCCAGAGCCTTCTCTAATTTTCCTCTCTGTCTATATTTATATAGTATCGCCCCGCAGTTCAAAAAACGCTGCGGGGCGGTTTCTTGTCAGACAGCACCTGCCAGTGACGCAAAATCCCGTTTCCCCACTGTACACTCCAAAGGGTCTTTTCCCCCTTTCGGGTTGTGATGTTCGGTTTTCTCCAAAAATGTGCATCTTGACGAGGGATGTTTCCTGTGCTAAAATACAAACGCTGAGTCGCTGTGGTGGAATCGGTAGACACAGGGGACTTAAAATCCCCCGATAGCGATATCGTACGGGTTCGAGTCCCGTCAGCGGCACCAAATTCCCCCCTCGTACATGATCTGCGAGGGGGAATTTTTTATATCTGATCGAATGTAGTTCTACGAACATCTAATATACAAAAAGGGATATCCTTCAGTGGATATCCCTTTTCTGATTCAATTTATTTCGCGCAGAAGTTTTTCCACAAAGCTGTGACAGAGCTGTTGAAACGCAGCTATGCTTCCCTCGTTTCGCAGCACATGATCGCAGCATTGCGTATAGAATGCTTCCGGCTTCTGCGCCGCAATCCGAGATCTGGCATATGCCTCCGAGATCCCGTCTCTACTCATCAGCCGCCTGACGCGATCCTCCAGCGGTGCTGTCACCGCAACCGTTGTGTCGCAAAGCTCTGCCAAGCCCCCCTCAAACAGGGCAATGGCATCAATCGCCGCCAAACCCGGTTTTGTCTCCAGACGGCGCAGAACCTCCGCCTTCACCGCGCGGTGAGTAATCGCATTCAACTCGAGTAGTGCTTTTTCATCGGAAAACACAATCTCACCCAGCTTTTTTCGGTTCAGCATGCCGTTTTCCACCACATTCGGAAACCTGCTTTCGATGGCATCCAGCAGTCGCCGGTCCTGCACCAGAAGGGTATGATAAATCTCGTCGCAGTCGAGGATCATTCCGCCATGGGCTTTGATTTCCTGCAACAGTGTTGTTTTTCCGCAGCCCGTGCCGCCTGTAATCCCAAGAATCATTCCGTTTCCCCGATCTCTTCGGCATTTATGATATGGAATCCTGCGGCTTTCTTCAGACGGTTCTGCACCGCATACGCAACACCGCCGCCCTCCGGGCATCGGGCAAAGACCCGATGGATCGCAGGATCGTCCAGCACCCGAAGGGCGTCAAACAGTCCTGCGGACAGGGTCGGAACGTCGTCCTCCCGTCCATAGGCCAGGGGATTGCAGTCCGAATAGAGTCCAAGTTCCTCCTCAAAGCAGAGAACCCGATCTCCGGATTCATAAAAATGGTGGATGTATTCCGAAGCCTTCTCCCGACTGCCGGAGATAATCACCACCGGTGCCTGGGGCGCATAGTGGCGATACTTCATCCCTGGGGCCTTGACCACCTGAGTGGGATCAATCTGTCCGGTAACAGCTTCATCCACCACCAATTCTCCCAGCACGGCACGGAGCTGTTCCGGTGTAATTCCGCCGGGACGGAGCAGTCGAGCAGGTTTCTCCGTCAGATCAATGATGGTCGATTCCACACCGACCCGGCAGGGCCCGTCATCCACCACGGCCTCAATCCGGCCGTCGTGATCGTGAAGCACGTGGTCCGCCGTGGTTGTGGAGGGTTTTCCGGAGATATTGGCAGAAGGTGCCGCAATCGGCACACCGGCCTTGCGGATAATCGCCCGGGTCACCTTGCAGTCCGGGCAGCGGATTCCAACCGTATCAAGGCCGCCGGTGGTACGCTTCGGAACCACGTCCCGGGCCGGAAGCACCATGGTCATCGGACCCGGCCAGAATTTTTCCGCCAGCATATAGGCCTCCGGCGGAATATCCTTCGCAAACCGCTCCATTTCGGCCGGGTCTGCCACATGGAGAATCAGAGGGTTATCCTGAGGACGACCCTTGACCTCAAAAATATGGGCAACCGCCTGCTCATTCAGGCCGTTGGCTCCCAGACCGTAGACCGTCTCTGTTGGGATTGCAACGAGGCCGCCGGCCCGGATAATCTCCGCCGCAATTTCCGGAGTTTCCGGATCCCGGGCGGAAAGCTTCAGGGTTTTCATAATGGCATCCTTCTTCTCTTTATAGATTAGGCTTGGGCGTTCTGGAGCTTTTCCGCCTGATCGGCAGTTGCCAGAGCGTCAATAATTTCGTCGATATCGCCGTCCATCACCGAATCAATCCGATAAAGGGTCAGATTGACCCGATGGTCAGTTACTCGGCCCTGTGGAAAATTATAGGTGCGAATCCGTTCATTGCGCATACCGGAGCCAATCTGGCTGCGGCGCATACCGGTGACCTCTGAGCTGACACGTTCCTGTTCAATCTCATAGAGCTTGGAGGCCAGCATCCGCATACACTTTTCACGGTTCTGCACCTGACTCCGCTCTTCCTGACAGGCAACCACAATCCCCGTGGGCTTGTGGATCAAGCGAACCGCAGAGGATGTTTTGTTAACATGCTGACCGCCGGCACCGGACGCGCGGTAAACCTGCATTTCGATGTCCGCTGGGTTAATCTGAACATCCACCTCTTCCATTTCAGGAAGAACCGCCACCGTAGCGGTGGAGGTATGAACCCGTCCGCCGGACTCCGTTTCCGGCACACGCTGAACCCGATGGACACCGGATTCGTATTTGAGTCGGGAATAGGCGCCCCGACCGTTGATGACGAAATCGGCCTCCTTGACACCGCCAAGCTCGGTTTCATTGTAGTTCATCAGTTCAATATTCCATCCTTTGCGCGCAGCATACATGGAATACATCCGGAACAGGCTGTGTGCAAACAGTGCGCTTTCTTCTCCGCCGACACCGCCGCGGATTTCCACAATTACGCTCTTTTCATCATTGGGGTCCTTCGGCAGCAGCAAAAGCTGAAGCTCCCGATAAAGCTCCTCCTGCCGCTGTTTTGCCGCCTGAAATGTCTCCTGGCAGAACTCCTTCATCTCAGGGTCACTCATCAGCTCCTCTGCATCTGCCTGTTCCTGCTGTGCGGCAAGATATGCCCGAAAGCACTCGACTATCGGCTCCATATCACTTTTTTCCCGCAGGAGCTTTGCCGCCTTTTTGGGATCGGCGTAAAAATCCGGCTGCTCCGACTTGGCACACAGCTCTTCATAGCGGCTCTCCACCGCTTTCAGTTTTTCAATCATATTCATTCTCCATATCCGTCATCCCGCAAAGCGGAATTATAAAGTATATTCGGGGCGATAGACATTGATGACCACGCTGGCCCGATCATGCAGAACCGTCGTCTGCTCCAGACGAGCAGCGCCCTCTGCGCTGATGCGCCAGAAGTGGGGTGTCATGGACAAAAGATTCCGAATCTGTTCCCCCTGCGCCGTAAATTCAAAGGACAGCGGCTTACTCTCCACCAGTGCAAATCCCGGAAGTTCCGGAACGGAATCTTTCTCTTTCAGAAGAATTTCCGGATATATGATGGATTTCAACCCCATCAGATGATCCTGCGCCGCCAGCACCTGAATAAAAATTCCGTCTTTTTTCAGGACTCTGTGAAACTCCTCCGGCATGGTCAGGGCAAACATACTCATCAGCACCCCCGCCGCATGATCCGCCACAGGAAGATGGGATGCGGTTCCGCAGATCCATGTGGCATCCTTGTATTTTGCGGCAGCGCAGCGGACTGCCTCTTTGGAAATATCCAGTCCAGTCAGACTGCTTCCCAGCACTTGGGCCGCTTTGGTTCCATAGTATCCCTCACCGCATCCCACATCCAAAATCTCTCCGTGACCGTCGGCGCGCTGCGCCGCCTCACAGACTCCGCGGACAATGGGCGCATAGGCTCCGGTTTCGAGAAAGCTCCGCCGGGACAGCACCTGCTCCCGGGTATCTCCGGGATGAAGGGAATGTTTCTGCTGGACAGGCAGCAGATTTACATATCCCTGCCGGGCAATGTCAAAACTGTGCGCACGTTCGCAGCACCAGCTTTTTCCCTCCCGATGGAGGGTGCTTCCGCAGATCGGGCAGATCAGCTCCATAATCCTCGCTCCTGTTCTCGATAAAATCTCAATTTATATCATACCCTAATTCTGCCCCATCGTCAAACGAATTCTTCTGAAAATCAGAATATTCCCATGGTTTTCCCCTCTTTTATGCGATCTCACCGTCTATCAATTGTAAACCATTTTGAAATAATCCTCCGTACTGCTTGCGCAATGTCCCACATAACATTATAATGAAAAAATAACGATGGATTAAATTGGAAGAGGTGCACCCCATGCAGAAAATGCTGTTTATTCTCAACCCCTGTGCCGGAACCCGGCGAGCCAACCGGCTGCTGCCGGAAATCCTCGCCCTGTTCAATTCTGCCGGATACGAGGTTGCGGCCTATGTCACCTCCGGCATCGGCGATGGGATTCGGATTACCGAGCGGCGTGCCGCAGACTTTGATGTCGTTGTCTGTGCCGGCGGCGACGGAACCCTGAACGAAATCATTACGGGAATGCTCCGCTGCGGGGCGAAAAAGCCCATCGGCTACATCCCCTGCGGCTCCACCAATGATTTTGCCGCCAGTCTCAAAATCCCCTCGAACATCATGCAGGCCGCACAGGCCATTCTCGACGGAACCCCCACCCCCTACGATGTGGGCAAATTCGGGGAACGATATTTTTCTTATGTGGCTTCCTTCGGTGCCTTCACCAAGGCCTCCTATTCTACGCCGCAGAATATCAAAAACGCACTGGGGCATCTGGCCTATGTTCTGGAGGGAATTCAGGAAATCCCTCAGATCCGCAAAATTCATGCCCGATTTGAGTCCGACGGGAACATCATTGAGGACGACTTCCTTTTCGGCGCCATCTCCAATTCCACCTCTGTGGGTGGTGTGCTGACCCTCAATCCAAAGCTTGTGGATCTTCAGGACGGCAAGTTTGAGCTGCTGCTGGTGCGGATGCCAAGAGATATGGCCGAGCTTGCCGAGTGTATTGCTGCCCTGCGGGAGCAGAAATACACCTGCGGTGCCATTACCTTCCAGTCCTTCTCCAATCTCACCATCTATTCGGATTCCTCCATGCCATGGACACTTGACGGCGAGAAGGAGCAGGGACACGACTGCATTCAGGTAGAAAATCTTCAGCACGCCGTTTCTCTCATCCTATAAAAAGGACGATAAAAAGGAGATTTTTCATGCTTAACACAACACTGTGCTATGTGACCCGCGGCAATCAGGTTCTGATGCTTCATCGGGTGAAGAAGAAAAACGATATCAATAAAGATAAGTGGATTGGCATTGGCGGAAAATTTGAGGGGGATGAGTCCCCGGATGAGTGCCTTCTGCGAGAAGCGAAGGAAGAAACAGGCCTGACCCTCACCAGCTGGCAGTGCCGCGGTGTGGTTACTTTTTTGACGGAAAATCCCGGAGAAGGTGAATTTATGTACCTGTTCACCGCTGACGGATTTGAAGGAGAACTCAAAGAATGTGACGAGGGCGATCTTCAATGGGTGGAGCGGGATTTTCTCGATGCGCTTCCTAAATGGGAGGGAGACCGAATATTTCTGGATCTTTTATGGCGGAACGAACCATTTTTCCTGCTCAAGCTCCGCTATGACCACGGGCATTTGATGGAGGCCGTCCTAAACGGCAGGAAAATAACGTAAGAAAGCGGAGAGAATTTTGGGTTCTCTCCGTTTTTTATTGCATTTTTGGTCAATAACAAGTATGATGAAGAAAAGATATCTCATCAATCAGGAGGGTCAGTGTATGGCAGTCAAATATCAGGAAGCATTGGAAGAATATAAGCAGGCCCTGAAGCAGGGACAGAAGGAATATAAAGAACTTCTGGCCAGTGGAAAAAATCCAAATCCAAAGGTTCTGACCGATATCGTCGGTGAACAGGCCGCGGATATGAGCCAGTATGTCGGTCTTGTGGAAATTCCCACAGAGCGGATTGTCGGCACCAAAACCGCCGGCCGGATCTCGGCATTTACCGCCAACTTCAGCCCTCTGCTGGATCAGAAAAGCGAGTTTGCGACCAAATGGATTCGGCTGTGCATGGCCCACCTGAGCGACGAGGGAATCCGTGACCCCATCGTCTGTTACGAATATCTCGGCAGCTTCTATGTGCAGGAGGGCAATAAGCGTGTGAGCGTTCTGCGACACTACGGTGCCGCCAGAATTCCCGGAATTGTCTATCGGATTATGCCCCCCGTCAGCGACGACCCAAGAGTAAAAGCATACCACGAGTTTCTCGACTGGTATAAGCTTACGGGGATTTATGATGTGCAGTTCTCCCAGCCCGGCGGATATGCCAAGCTGACCAAAGCCATCGGCATGGCTCCCGGTCAGGAATGGACCGAAGCAAACCGCCGCCGGTTCCGGGCTTATTTTCAGTATTTCCGGGACGCTTTTTACGCACAGGGCGGTGCCGAACTGTTTGTTCAGCCGGAAGATGCCCTGCTGCTGTGGCTGGAGCTTTATCCCTATTCCGATCTCGGCACAAGAAGTCCTGCCTCTATTCAGAAAACTCTGGAGCTTATGTGGGATAACCTCATCGCCATCTCTACCCCTGACCCTGTTGTTCGGACAGAGCCGCCTGCCGAAGCAAAGCAGGGTCTGTTCAGCAAGATGATTCGTCCTGACTATCTCAGTGTGGCCTTCATCCATCAGGGGGATGCGGAAACCTCCTCCTGGACCCATGCCCACGAAACCGGACGGAAGTATTTGGAAAGTGTTCTCGGAAATCAGGTTGTCACGCACTGCTATTTCCATGCCGACACCCCTGAGAGGGTCGAAGAGCTGATGCAGTATGCCATTGAGGCCGGTGCCGATGTGATTTTCACCACCACCCCACAGATGATCGTCCCCAGTCTGAAAATTTCCATCGAAAACCCAAAAGTCAAAGTCCTCAACTGCTCTGTGCATATGCCCTATTCCACCGTCCGCACCTATTACAGCCGTGTGTACGAGGGCAAATTTATCACCGGTGCCATCGCCGGTGCCATGGCTGACCACAACCGCATCGGCTATGTGGGCTCTTACCCGATTCACGGTGTTCCCGCCGCCATCAATGCCTTTGCGCTGGGTGTTCAGATGACCAATCCCCGGGCTGTCATCGACCTCAAATGGTCGTGTATGGAGGGAAACCCCACCGAGGAATTCCTCTCCAGCGGCATCCGTGTCATCTCCAACCGTGATACCCCCGTGGAGGATCAGATCTTCACCGAATTCGGAACCTATATCTATGGGGACAATGACGAAGTCATTCCGCTCGGCTCTCCGGTCTGGATCTGGGGAAAATTCTACGAGCATGTGGTCCGGTCCATTCTCGATGGTTCCTGGGAAACCGACAAAACCGGTCAGGCCGTCAACTACTGGTGGGGCATGAGCAGCGACGTCATCGATGTCACCCTCTCCGATCAGCTGCCCGACGGTGTGCGGTATATGGCAAATCTACTGCGCGACGGAATCCGTCTGGGCGCTATCGATCCCTTCGACCGGCGCATCGTGGCACAGAATGGAACCGTCATCAATGACGGCACGAGAAAGCTCACCCCCGATGACCTGCTCCACTGTGACTGGCTCTGTGAGAATATCCATGGCTCCTTCCCCACCTACGACGAAATTCTGCCCATCTCCCGCTCCATGGTCAAGGTGCTGGGAATCTATTCCGAAGAAGAAATCCACAATAACGAGGAGGTCTCCCCGTGAAAATTCTTGCCGTTTCAGACGAAGAATGTCAGGCGCTGTGGGATTACTACATTCCCGGCAGGCTCAAGGATTACGATTTAATCCTCTCCAGCGGCGATCTGAAGGCTTCTTATCTATCATTTCTCGTAACAATGGGACATGCCCCCGTATTCTATGTCCATGGAAATCACGACACATCTTATAACGAATTCCCTCCCGAAGGATGCGACAGCATCGACGGAAAGCTCGTGATTTTCAACGGTCTGCGCATTCTGGGACTGGGCGGCTGCCGGCGGTATCACCCCGGCGACCACCAATATACCGAACGCCAGATGCGAAAACGAATCAAAAAGCTTCGCTGGGAAATTCGCAAGGCCGGCGGCGTGGATATCGTTGTCACCCATGCCCCCCCAATGGGGTTTGGAGATGACGACGATATTGCCCATCGGGGCTTTGAGTCGCTGCTGCGGTTTATCGACCGATACCATCCCCAATATCTGCTCCATGGTCACATTCACCTGAGCTATGGACAGGATCAGACCCGGGTACGTGAATACAACGGCACAAAAATCATCAATGTTTTTGAGCGCTATACCCTCGACATTGAACCACCGGAAAATCCCGGCGGGATTTACGGAAAATGTCCGCCTTTTCTCCGGAAATTGTTAAAAATATCCTATTGACAAACATTTAGATTGTACATATAATGAAAGGGTCTGTGAACCAGACAATCCTTGCTCCCGGGGAGTCCGGGGGCCAAATGTCCAGAAGGAGGTGCAAACAACATGGCTAAGATTACCGGTAAGTATGAGGTGCTCTACATCATCGATCCTGCAAAGGGCGAAGAGGGCATCGCAGCACTTGTGGAAAAGTTCAAGGCAATGGTGGAAGCGGAGGGTACTCTGACCAACATTGATGAGTGGGGCAAGCGTCGTCTCGCATACCCGATCAATGACCTGGCTGAGGGCTACTACGTTCTGATGAACTTCGAGTCCAAGCCCGAGTTCCCTGCAGAGCTGGAGCGCGTGATGAAGATCACCGACGGCATGATGCGCTGCATGACCACCGTCGTGGAGGAGTAATTCTATGCTCAACCACATTACTATCATGGGTCGTCTGACCCGTGATCCCGAGCTCCGCCGCACCGGAAGCGGTGTCGCCGTAGCCAGCTTCACGCTGGCTGTTGACCGCGACTTCTCTCCGAAGGATGGCGGCGAACGGGAAACGGATTTCATTGACTGTGTCGCTTGGCGTCAGACTGGAGAATTTGTCTCCAAGTATTTCACCAAGGGCCGCATGGCAGTGGTTTCCGGTCGTCTCCAGATCAGATCCTGGAACGACAAGGATGGAAACAAGCGCCGCACCGCTGAAATTGTGGCAGATAATGTCTATTTCGGCGACAGCAAGCGGGATTCCGAGGGCGGCTCCTCCTATGGTGGCAACACCGGCGGCGGCAGCTCCTATGGCGGAAATTCCTACAATCAGAACCCCGGCAACAGCTACGGCGGTTATACCGCTCCTGCTTCTGCCCCTGTGTCTGATTTTGCTATGCTGGAAGATGATGACGCTCAGCTTCCCTTCTAAATCTTGATTTTTCTACAATGCTAACAAGGAGGATTTACCATGGCTAACGAACAGCGTGTCCGTCCCCGTAAGCGTAAGAAGGTTTGTTCCTTCTGCGTGGACAAGGTCACTGTCATCGATTACAAGGATACCGCTAAGCTCCGCCGTTACCTGTCCGAGCGCGGCAAGATTCTGCCCCGCCGTACCACCGGTACCTGCGCTGCCCATCAGCGTATGCTGACCACCGCTATTAAGCGTGCTCGTCAGATTGCTCTGCTGCCCTACGTTGCAGACTAATTTTTCCTGTTTCACCCCGAAAGCAATGCTTTCGGGGTGTTTTTCTATTTTCCGTTTTGTACATGGGGGCGTGTTTCATCAGCCACAGGCAGCTTCGCTTCAGAATCCCCCAATCATCCAACCTATAAAAAAAGAAATGCCGCCGGGGGGGCGACATTCCTTAAGGGAACGATGTCGAAGAGGGGGCTCGACATCGAGGTGTTGGGCAAACTAAATTGTGCAGCCGGGTGAACTTCACAGACTTTGAAGGCCCTCTGACACATCGTTTTTTTCGATTGACCACATTATACGACAGTTTTTTCGATATGAAAAGACTTTTGTAAGTAAAGTAGATTTTTGGTTAAATTGGTACTCCTGTGGTTGAATATCATCCATACAAATGGTAAGATAGAAAAATACGTAAACGATTTGATTGATCGAAAGGAGGAATCCCCCATGGCCATCCGCACCGTCATCATACTAGACGATGCTCTCGTCCCACAGCTGTCCAATGTTTTATCCGAATTTTCCGAGGAAATCATCATCGTGGGGCAATTCTCTCACGCAGCCGATGCGGCAGCTTTTTTACAACAGGAAGAAACCGACCTTCTTTTTTGGGATCTCTCTGCCGATGACCTCCATTTTCTTCAGGTTCTTCGCGGCAACGGCTGCAATGCCCATGCGATTCTTTTGATCGACGGCACGGATCCGGAACTTATCACACAGGCCATTGTCCTTGGCATCAGCGATTGCATTTTAAAGCCCTTTGCTCCGGCACGTCTGCGCCACTCTGTCGTTAATTTTTTAGAACAGGAGCGGATCCTTCACTCCGGTGCGGAAATGACCCAAAGTATGATCGATCAGCTTCTCCACCATCCCCTTCCCAGTGAATCCGGCAGCGCTCTGCTGCCAAAGGGACTGAATCAGCGAACCCTCAATACCCTCGAGCGGATGATTCGTGCCAATCCAAACGAAGTATATACCTGCGAGAGCCTCTCTGCGGCCTCAGGGCTGTCCAAAGTCACCATTCGCAACTATCTGAATTACCTCATCGAAGTCGGACGGCTTTCCTGCTCCACCGATTACGAAACAGGTGGTCGTCCCCGGGTGCTTTACCGCATTCTTTGATCTCTGGGTTCCAATTTATAAAAAGCAGCCGTCCGAAACAACGGCTGCTTTTCCATTATGCAATCCGTAAAAATTCCGGGGACAGATGCTGCCCCCGGAACTGAATTTCTTACTCTACTTCCTTACCGGCCTGGAAGACCCGCTTGGTTGCATAGCGGCTGGTGCAGACCAGGAAGTCCGCAACCTTACCGGTTTCAATGGTGCCGACCTGATCCTGAACGCCCAGTGCGCAGGCAGGATTGTAGGTAGCAGCCTTGACCACGTCCTCCTCACGAATCTGCCAGTGGATGCAGTTGAGCAGGCACTGATAGAGGTTCGTTGCAGAGCAGGCGATGGTTCCGTCAGCCAGCTTGCCGACGCCGTCACGCAGCCATGCGGACTGACCGCCCAGATCAAACTGGGAACCATCGGGCAGACCTGCGCAGCGGCCGGAGTCAGAAACCAGAATCATACGGCCGGGGAACATGGTAAATGCCAGACGGACGGAAGCAGGATGCACATGAATTCCGTCGCAGATGATCTCCGCACGGACCTTTTCATTCTCTGCGGCGGCAGGAATGACACCGGGATTGCGATGATGGATGCCGGGCATTGCGTTATACAGGTGGGTCAGATGGGTGACACCAGCATCAACGGCAGCCTTTGCATGGTCATAGTCGGAATCCGTATGGGCAATGGAGACTGTGCAGAGCTTGCTTGCCTGACGGACAAATTCCTCTGCACCGGGCAGCTCCGGTGCCACGTCAACAATCCGGACGAGTCCGCCGCAGTCGTTGAACAGCTTCTGGAAGCCCTCGAAATCCGGATCCTTCAGGTAGTCGGCATTCTGTGCGCCCTTCTTCTTATAGGAGAAGTAGGGACCTTCCATCTGGATGCCCCGCAGCACAGAGCAGCCCTCAGGCTTTTCCTCTGTCAGCTGCTTTGCGGTTTCAAAAGCCTTGCCCAGTGTCTCATAGTCGAGCGTCATGGACGCAGGGGCAAAAGAGGTGACGCCGCAGCTGAGGTAGTATTTTGCCATCTTCTTGAGGCCTTCATAATCGCCGTCGGAAAAATCGTGATTGGAATTACCGTGGCTGTGAACCTCAATCAGGCCGGGAATGACGGTTGCGCCATTGAGGTCAATGGCGTCCTCGGGAACATTTTCGGGCAGAATTGCGCCGAACTTGCCGTCTACGACTTCAAAAGCACCGGTATGGAACTGGAAATCACCGGTAAAAATTCTGGCATTCTTATAGAACATTCTCTATTTCCTCCTAAGCAGTTGTTCCCGGAGCCGGAACGGCCCCGGGAGACGGAAATTTTATTTACGCAGTTCGGGCAGAGATGCAGCCGCAACTGCCTGACCAACACGGCGGGTATTCTCATCGGGTGCGATGATCTCGCACTTCTTGGCCAGTGCGGGGAACTCATCCGCAAGGACCTGATTGGAGACCTCCAGAATCATGTCGCCGCCCTTGCCGGACAGAACACGACCCATGCACATCAGATGCTCAATGTCATAGAAGTGGGAGTACTGCACCACGGCATATGCCAGATAAACGCCGATGTCGTGGAAAATCTGCTGGGCTCTCTCGTCATCCTGCTCCATCAGGCCCTGAACGACCTTGAGCTTCTGTGCCGGAGCCAGCTCAGGATCCAGCTCAATGCCTGCACGGGGAGCCAGCTTAATCACAGCGTCCTGAGAGAAATACTTGCAGCCGACGCCGAAATCGGTGGACCACTCGTCCTGCATTGCGTCGGGGCTCAGATCCACGGGAGCAAATGCCAGCTCGGAAATCCAGCCCTTGACATTCTTATCCTTGTCAACGTAGCCCACAGCCTCAGAAGTGCCCATTGCCAGGCCCATGATATTGCCCTTGTTCAGACCCATAGCACCGGCCAGTGCGGAAACGTCGCCGTCATTTGCCACAACGCAGGGCACATCGCCGATTTCAGCAGCCGCGCGGTCAAAGACTGTCTTGACCTCGTCCCAGCGGCTGCGGGGAACCTTATAGAAGATGCTGGAGATCATAGGTGCATTGCCGATGAAGGTACCGGCAGAGGAAACGCCGATAGCATCCACCCGGGGCATCTTGGAAGCTGCGGTCTTCATTGCCTCCACAATGCCGTTATACTGATAGGTGGGATCCTCATTGAGCTTGGGATACCAGACAACCTCCTCAGAGTAGACGCACTCGCCGTCAATCACAGCAGAAACCTTGCGGTCGGATCCGCCTGCGTCGAAACCGATGCGGCAGCCGTCCAGATGTCCGCCGATGGGCATTGCCTGCTCATTGGTCTCGGGGCACTGATCGAGGGGCAGATCGATGATCTCCAGATGCTTTTCATACAGCTTGAAGAAGAAGTCATAATCAAATGCGCGCTCGCCGTTTTCGGAATAAGCAGCCTGAAGCTTCTTGGCAATCTCAGAGCAGCCGCAGATCGAAACACGGAAGCCGCCGATGGACCACAGCAGGAACTTCACGTAGCGCTCGACATAGCGATAGTCTGCCTCTGCCATTTCGGCGGTACCGTGGATGAAGGTATGATGAACGGAAACCTTGCCCTGATCGCGCTCAACAGCGATTGCCAGAGGCTTTTCCGCACCCTTGAGGTAAGCCTCGGACCATACGCCGAAGGGGATAAAACCGGGGTCGAGTTTCGGGGTATGCTTAATTTCGTAATTTACGCCTAAATACTGCATAATTGATTCCTCCTAAATTATGGTAAAAGCTTCCGCCGGCTCCAGCACCGGTTTTTTTGCTACACTTTCACTAATATCGATTATATCACAATCAATATAATTGGCAATATCATTATTTACACAAAGATTACAGATTCCAATTTATCCGCACAATTTTCCATATGTATCAAAATCGATTCTGGTAAATTGATATCTCTGACGCATCAGAATCGTTTATAAAAAGATTCCGATACATCCAGTTTCTATTTTGACACAGAAATAAAACTGTGTTATAGTGACCTTACAATTATTTTTAAAGGAAAGGAACACTCAGTTATGCTTGATAAGAAAATTATGTCCGATCTGATCGCCATTGTGCTCCACGGCGGTGCCGATTTTGCAGAAGTCTTTGCCGAGTTCTCCCAGAATTCCGCCATCCAGTATGCAAACCGCAAGATTGAAAACACCTCTCAGCGGATCATCAGCGGTGTGGGTATCCGGGCATTTGTGGGTACCAAGACCTTCTTTGCCTCTACCACCGACCTGACCCCTTCCGGCCTCAGAGAATGTGCCAATCGGGTGGCTCAGGCCGTCGGCAGCCCGGTTGACCGTATTCCGAGCTTCTGCCTGACCGAGCGTATCAACCCCAATATAAACCCCATCGAAATTCTCCCGACTGACGTTCCTGCCGCCGAGCGGGCCGCTTTGCTGCGAGCCGGCTGCACCAAGGCTTACGATGCCGACGAGAAAATCATTCAGGTCAACGGAACCCTGATGAGCATGGACAAATCCTTTGTGGTGGCCAATTCCGACGGTCTTTATACCTCCGACCGTCAGGTCCGTACCCGCATGGCCGTTACCGCCATTGCCTCCAACGGCACCGAGAATCAGGATGGCTCCTGCTCCCCCGGACGCAGCATGGGCATGGAGCTGTTCCAGAAGGTCATCTCTCCGGAGCAGATCGGAGAGGAAGCCGCACGTCAGGCCCTTGTGAACATTCGCGCAGTTCCCTGCCCCTCCGGCAAGATGACCGTCGCTATTGCCAACGGTTTCGGCGGTGTCATCTTCCACGAGGCCTGCGGGCACTCGCTGGAGGCCAGCGCCGTGGGCATCGGCATGAGCCAGATGTGCGGCAAGCTGGGCAAACAGATTGCCAACCCCAAGGTTACTGCCATTGACGACGGCACCATCCCCAATGCCTGGGGCTCCTGCAACATCGACGACGAAGGCAATCCCATGCAGCGCCGAGTCCTCATCAAGGATGGCATCCTGAACTCCTACATGATCGACCGTCTCGGCTCCAGAAGAATGGGGATGCCCCACACCGCCTCCGGCCGTCGTCAGGATTATTCCTACGAAACAACCTCCCGCATGACCAATACCTTCATCGATAACGGTCCCGACAAAAACGAGGATATCATTGCCTCCATGGAAAACGGCATCTACTGCGCAGCCATGGGCGGCGGTTCTGTCAATCCCTTCACCGGTGGATTCAACTTCTCCGTCCGGGAGGGTTATCTGGTCCGCAACGGCAAGATCTGTGAACCGGTCCGCGGTGCCAGCCTGATCGGCACCGGCAGCGAAGTGCTTATGAATATCGACATGGTCGGTCAGGATCTCGAAACCGCACAGGGAATGTGCGGCTCTTCCTCCGGTTCTGTTCCCACCGATGTGGGCCAGCCCCTGATCCGGGTTTCCGAGATCACCGTGGGCGGCCAGGCCTGATTTATGAAAGGAGATTGCGGATATGAATACCGAAGCCATTAAAAACGCTGTTGCTGAAGCTGCCAAGCAGTATGGCGCCGAAAGCTATGAAATCACCATCCGTTCCACAGAGAGCGCCGGAGCTGAGGCTCTGAAGGATGAAATCAGCTCCGTCAGCTACTCCCTTTCCGGTTCCATGAGAGTCCGCTGTGTCAAAGACGGGAAATCCGGCTATGCCACCAGTGAGCTTGTCACCCCCGAAGCTGCCGTTTCTCTCGTTGAGCAGGCCTGCGACAGCGCCTGCATCATCGATGACAAGGATGAAGTTCCCCTTTTTGCCGGTTCCGACCACTATGAGCAGGTCCATGATGATGTCCCCGAGCTGATGGCCACCGACAAGATGAAAGCGCATACGCTGGAGCTTCAGCGTAAAGTCTATGCCTCCTCCGACAAGATTGTCGATGGTACCCAGTGCTTTACCAACGGTATGCGGCTGACCCAGACCATGTTCAATTCTGCCGGTTTGGATCTCAGCTATGCCTACGGCCTCAATTACCATGTTGTTTCCGCCGCCGTCAAGGACGGGGAAGATGCTGCCGACCACTACCGTCTGGCCGATGTGACAAAAGAGAGCGTCGATGAATCCGTGCAGAAGGCGGTCTGCGGCGCATTGGACAAGCTGGGTGCCGACTCTGTGGACTCCGGGAAATACAACATTATCATGGACTCTGACAGTGTCCGAAATCTGCTCGAAACCTACGCTTCCGTCTTTTCTGCCCGCAGTGCTTATATGAAAACCACGCTGCTGGCCGGGAAGGAAGGTCAGGTCGTCGGCAGTGAAAAGCTGACCTTGGTGGATGATCCCTTCTATCCCGAAAAGTTTGGTCATTGCCCCTTTGACGGCGAGGGTGTGGCTGTTTACTCCAAAAATATTATCGAGAGCGGCACCCTCAAAACCCTTCTCTACAACCGCATGTACGCCAAGCTTCTGGGCAGAGAAACCACCGGCAACGCCTCCGATGCCAAGTTCATCGAGCCAAAGGGTCTTTACGTGGCCGCAGGCGATCTGAGCAAGCAGGCTCTGATGGAAAAACTCGGAACAGGTCTGTATATCACCACACTCAATGGCCTGCATGCCGGTGCCAACGTCCAGTCCGGTGACTTCTCCCTACAGGCTGAAGGATTTTTGGTAGAAAACGGCCAGAAGACCCGACCTGTTAAGAACATTACGATTGCAGACAATTTCTTCCAGCTTCTGAAGAAGATTGATGCCCTCTCCGATCACGTGGAGTTCTCCCTGACTTCCGATTTCGGCGCACCCGAAATCCTCTTCACGGACATTGCCGTTTCCGGCAAGTAATTCCCATTCCACGACAGCCCCCTCCGGAAAGAGGGGGCTGTATTTTTGAGTTAATTGTTCATTTTAGAACTTTTCCTTGACCTTTCTTTCAGAGTGTGCTACCATAATATTCAGTTCGAAAATGAACCACAGGAGGATTTCTGATGCTGGATTATATCGACCATATGCTTCGCTTCCGAAAGGAATATTACCGGCAGCTGGAGCCTGTCTGCAAACGATGGAACCTGACGCACAACGAATTGGATGTGGTTTTGTTTCTGACCAACCATCCGGAGGTGGATCGGGCGTCAGAAATTGTCTCTCGGCGCGGCATTGCCAAAAGCCATGTCTCCCAGTCCGTGGCCGCACTGGAGCAGCGCGGTTTTGTCATCGGACTGCCGGATGCCAAAGACCGCCGGATCACCCATCTGAAGCTGACAGATCTGGCCCGTCCCTTGGTTGACGATGCCGTAGAATCTCAGCGATGCTGTTTCCGAAAACTGCTGTCCTGTCTGACCCCAGAGGACATCGAAAACTGGAATACCATTGTCCGAAAACTTCTGCGCTCCATCGAGCAGATGGAGCAAACCAAGGTATAAAAGGAAGGAAGGATTTTCAAAATGGAGCAATCCAAAAAATCCAATCAAAACGAAATACTCGGCACAGCCCCCATTCCACAGCTGATTGTCAAAATGGCTGTTCCCGGTGTCATTGCCCAGCTGGTCAATATGCTCTATAACATTGTTGACCGCATCTATATCGGTCACATTCCCGAGATCGGCGCCGCCGCATTGACCGGCGTAGGGTTATGCAACCCCATTCTGATTCTGATTATGGCCTTCGCCATGCTGGCCTCCTCCGGCAGCGCCCCCCGAGCTGCGATTGCCATGGGACAGGGCGGCAAGGAGGAAGCCGACCGCATTATGGGCAACTGCTGCGCCCTTCTGATTCTGTTCGCGGTAAGCCTGACCGCCCTGGTGTGGATCTTCGCCGAGCCGCTGCTGCGGCTCTTTGGCGCCAGTGCTGCCACGATGCCATATGCGCTCTCCTATATGCGGATTTATGTCAGCGGCAGTATTTTTGTGCTTTTGACGCTGGGCCTCAATCCCTTTCTCACCATTCAGGGATTCAGCGGCTTATCCATGGCGACCGTGGTTATCGGTGCGGTCACGAATATCATTCTCGACCCCATCTTGATTTTCGGCATGAATCTTGGTGTCCGGGGCGCCGCCATTGCCACCATCATCAGTCAGGCCGTCAGCACGGTTTTTGTTCTGTGGTTCCTGATTTTCAGCCGCAAGAGCATTCTTCGTCTGCGGCTGAAAGCCATGAAGCTCGTCCGCAGTGTTGTGGGGCCTGCCCTTGCGCTGGGTGTCTCGGGATTTGTCATGACCTCCACAGAGAGCCTGCTCAACATCTGCTTCAATGCCAGTCTCTCCCGCTTCGGCGGCGATCTTGCCGTCGGTTCCATGACCATCATTGCTTCCTGCGGACAGCTGATTACCATGCCGGTTCAGGGCCTGACCCAAGGCTGTCAGCCCATCATCAGCTTCAACTATGGTGCCGGAAAGACCGACCGTGTCAAAAAATGCTTTCAGCTGACGCTGCTTTCCGCTGCTGTTGTAACCGCTCTGTACTGGATGGCAACCATGCTGGTTCCTCAGGCCTTTGTCCGGATTTTTAACAGTGACCCCGCCCTCATTGCCCATACCACATGGACCATGCGGGTGTATATGGCCGGAATATTCTCTCTGGGCTTTCAGGTTGCCTGTCAGCAGACCTTCATGGCGCTGGGTCAAGCCAAGACCAGCCTGCTTCTCGCCTGCCTGAGAAAATTGATTCTGCTGATTCCCCTGATTTTCATTCTGCCCTTCTTCTTTGAAAACAAGGTTTTTGCGGTATTTCTGGCGGAGCCTGTCAGTGATATCATCGCCGCCGCAGTTACAACCACTGTATTTTTCGCAAAATTCGACCGAATCTTAAAGCAGGGCCCCGCAAAAATCGGATAATCTTCCCCTTCCGCAATAGTGCGCCGTCATCTCGGAGCTTTTCCCGATAAAAGGCAAAAATCCCGCTGCAAATGCAGCGGGATTTTATTTTCCGGTATTTATCGGACCGATTTTGCATACTCCGTGGGTGTAATGCCGAATTTATCCTTAAACTGTCGGGAAAAATGATGAACCGTCGAATATTGCAGCGCAGCAGCAATCTCTGTAAAGTTCATGTTGTCCTCTCGGATCATCTGCTTACTCTCCTGGAGCTTGACACGGCGGACATACTCACCGGGCGAGATCTGAAGATTCTTGCGGAACAGTGCCGTCAGATAACTGGGGCTGACATCCACATGTCGGGCAACCAGAGGTACTGTCAGCTTCTCCCGGACGTGGGCACTAATATACTGCTGGGCACGGCGGATAATCTCATTTTCGGAATTTACCGCATTGGTCGTGCGAAGCTTGCTCGACGCAGGGGACGTCTGTTCCCGCAGAACGGTCAGCAGCAGCATTTGCAGCGAGCAGATCAGCAGATCCTCGGAATACTCGTCCATGCGGTCGTATTCCTTCAGCATCTGCTGCAAACTGAACACGGCAGACTGAGGAATTGTAAATTTCCGATTCAAAAGGTTCTGGGGATACTCTCCGTCCAGATCAAAGCTGATGGTCAGATAGCTGGCAGATACATCCACATCGGCATACTGCATATGCCACTGATTGGGCGCATAAACCACAAGATCCCCCTGATTGAGAATCATATCCTTGCCATCGGCAACGGAGTGAATGCTGCCCTTATCCACATAGGCCAGCTCAAACGGCTCATGTGCCTCACCGGGGAAGATAAAGCCCTTCTCCTTCTCATGATAGAAAAAGGTATAGATACTGCTGATATCAATGCGGCGCTTGATGCGGTATTTGTCCTCCCGGCCGATGGTCCCTACCTGCTCCAGCGGTTCTTCCTCCGCAATCTCAATGGTGGAAGCATCCTGATAAGCCGAAAGGGTGAAATAGGTTCCGGGATTGATGCAGACAACCTTGTCCAGATAAAAATGCTGATAATCCTCTCCATCCGTGGAGACAGACAGCACCGACATATTACTGTCATTGCAGACCCACACACGGCCTTGACTGCGATAGACCGCCGCATCCAGAGAACCCAACTCCATCACATGGCTCTGGGCCCCCTTCTGCGTGAGATTTCTGGCATTGACACGCTCCGAATCAATGGACCCGTATTGCTGAAAAGACAACTGGTTCAAATTACAAATCATTATAATCGCCCTCCAAAAATCAGAGTGTATAAAGCAAACAGGGACGCAGATGCTGCGTCCCTGTCATTATACAGGATATTCTCGAAAATGGCAAAACATTTTTGCATAAATTGGCATTTTTTTATCCATCAACGCTGATACTCAAATTCAAAATCATAAATATCAACGGTGTCGCCGTCCTCAATGCCCATTTCTTCCAGTCTTTGGAACAGTCCGCTGCGCCGCAGAACCAGATCAAAGTAGTTTCTCGACTCATATTCCTCGAAATTGATGTCGAGAATGAGATTCTCCAGCCACTTGCCGGTAACCACCCAGACATGACCGCTGTGCTCGATCTCCAGATCCTCCGGAGATCCGGCCTCTGCCACAGGCGCAACATATTCCGGCTCATAAATGGTGACAGGCGGCAGCGTGCTGAGCTTCTGTGCCACCACACGCATGAGATTGCGTGTTCCCTGTGTGGTTCCGGCGGAAATTTCGTACAATTCACAGCCGGCCTGCTCCACATGGGCGCGCAGACGCTCCAGATGATCGCTGTCCGGCGGCAGAAGATCCACCTTGTTCGCCGCAACAATCATCGGGCGGCTGCTGAGATCCACAGAGTAGTTTTTCAGCTCCGCACAGATGGCATCAAAATCCTCCACGGGATCCCGGCCCTCGGAACCGGACACATCAATCACGTGCACCAGCAGTCGGCAGCGGTCGATATGACGCAGGAAATCGTGACCCAGACCTGCACCATCGGCAGCCCCCTCGATAATGCCGGGGATATCTGCCATGATGAAGCTGACACCTTCATCCACATATATAACACCCAGATTGGGGAACAATGTGGTAAAATGATAATTTGCGATTTTGGGCCGTGCATTGGAGGTGACACTGAGCAGGGTGGATTTACCAACATTCGGGAATCCAACCAGACCCACATCCGCCAGAAGCTTCAGCTCCAAAATCACGTCCCGCTCCTCTCCCTTTCTGCCGGACTTGGCAAAGCGGGGAACCTGACGGGTTGCGGTCGCATAGTGGGCATTGCCCCAGCCGCCGCGTCCGCCCTTGGCAATGACGAAATCCTCGCCGGTGGACATATCCACAATAATCTGATTTGTCTCGGCATCCCGAACCACCGTTCCACGGGGCACTTGAATGATGAGCGGCTCGCCGCGCTTGCCTGCCATCTTGCGGCCCATGCCGCTGATGCCGGAGGGTGCCTGATACTTGCGCTTGTAGCGGAAGTCCAGCAGGGTTGTGAGGTTGTCATTGACCCTCAGAATGACGGAACCGCCATGGCCGCCGTCGCCGCCGTCGGGGCCGCCGGAGGCAACATATTTTTCCCGATGGAACGCAACGGCACCGTCGCCGCCTCGTCCACCGATGACGGTAATTCGAACTTTATCAACAAACATCGTCTAAATCCTCCTTATCTGGGTGGAAAAAGTGGGTTTCTGTCTTCACAAATCCCGGCTTGGGAAGCAGAGATTTGTCAGGACGGAAAGAAAAAGAGCTGCTACAAGTATTTGCAGCAGCCCTTCACCTTATAAATGCATTACTGTGCTGCGTAAACGGAGCACTGTCTGCGATCCTTGCCCTTGCGCTCGAACTTGACAGTACCGTCAATCAGAGCGAACAGAGTGTCATCGCTGCCGATACCGACATTGACACCGGGATGGATATGAGTGCCTCTCTGGCGAACGAGAATGTTGCCAGCCAGAACGAACTGACCGTCAGCACGCTTAACGCCCAGACGCTTAGCCTCAGAGTCACGGCCGTTCTTGGTGGAACCGCCGCCCTTATGGTGAGCGAAGAACTGAATACCAATCTTCAGCATGGTGTTACACCTCCAAAACTTCGATATAATCAGGATAATCATCCCGCATGCCGACAAGTGTCAGCATCATGCCCGCGAGAACTGCCTGAACGGCATCTTCCTCATCGCAGGATGCGGGAAGCATCAGAGTCACACGAGCATCCTCGTCCTTGACTCTGACCTTGGCCTTGGCACCGCAAACATCGTTGATGGTGGCCTCAGCCATGGTGACAACAGCACTGACCGCCGCACAGACAATATCTGTGCCGGCCTCGCCGTATCCACTGTGACCGTAGACGGTGAACCCTGTGATTCGATCGCCTTCGGTAAAAAATTCACATCTGGTCATAGATCACAAATTACAGAGCGATCTTGTTGATCTGAACCTTGGTGTAGGGCTGACGATGACCCATCTTCTTCTTCTCGTTCTTCTTTGCCTTGTACTTGAAGATGGTCAGCTTCTTGCCCTTGCCGTTCTTAACGACAGTGCCCTCAACGGATGCACCCTCGACAACGGGAGCGCCGATCTTGGAATTCTCGCCGTCCAGGACAGCCAGAACCTCGTCGAACTTGATGGTGGCGTTCTCCTCAGCGTTCAGCTTTTCAACGAACAGGATGTCGCCCTCAGCAACGGTATACTGCTTACCGCCGGTAACGATAACTGCTTTCATTTCTTTCACCTACTTCGTGTTTGTAGTCTCGCTCTTAGGGCGCCGTGCGGACGCACAGACTTACAGCCCCTTCGATGCGGCTTACTCATTTTATCAGGTAATAATCAAGAAGTCAAGAACTTTTCCTTATCTTTTTCTTCTTTTGCGTTGTAATTTCCGCAGATTTCTGCTATACTGTGGCCAGATTAGCGGTGGAGGTTGCTGAAATGAAAACCAGATCATGGATGATCCTGTTTATGTTGATTGCCCTGCTCTGCGGTGCAGCGGTTTTAATGACCTCCGGCACAAAAGATGCCGCTCGGGTGGAGATCATCTCCAATGGACAAACCCTCGCGGTTCTCTCTCTTTCCGAAGATCAGGATTTTGACGTTGGAGGGCATAACACAGTCACCATTCGCAATGGCAAAGCTGCCGTCACCTGGGCCGACTGTCCCGACAAATACTGCATGGCCAGAGGATTTTCTTCCGGTGGACGGGACATCGTCTGTCTGCCAAACCGCCTTGTGCTCCATTTTCTTGGTCCCCAGAGCGTGGATATCTCCGTCGGGTGAAAAACAAACTTTTTTAAAATCAGGTGTTGACAAAATGGATTTCCTGTAATATAATCCATCTTGTTCTGATGAACACGGCTGATTTGGACGATTAGCTCAGCTGGCTAGAGCATCCGCTTGACGTGCGGAAGGTCATAGGTTCGAGTCCTATATCGTCCACCATGAAAGTCCACCCAATCGGGTGGGCTTTTTTTATCCTCCCGTACCGATCCTCCCCTGCGAATTTCCCTGTGTTGCAGACTTCCCAAGACGGATTGCCTGAAAACGCATTTCTATATAATGTAATGTGTAACCATATTTTCCGGTTGATTCCCGTTTCGGAAAAAGTTTCAAGTTTTTTCAAATATTTTCTTTCAGGTATTGACAAATTTCATTTTCTATCCTATAATATAACTCGTTCTGATGAACGCAGCTGATTTGGACGATTAGCTCAGCTGGCTAGAGCATCCGCTTGACGTGCGGAAGGTCATAGGTTCGAGTCCTATATCGTCCACCATAAAAGTCCACCCAATCGGGTGGGCTTTTTTTATTGCTTTCTCTCTGTAAATTTGGGTATTCTACGGAAAAAATGTGTTTTTTTCCATTTTAACACTTCATACAGACGCTGTCTTCGATTCTCTCATTGACAACCTTTCCGAAATCGTTTAAAATTGCCTACGAAAGGATACCGGAGTTTTCCGGCCGTTTTCCTTTTAAGAGGGGGAAATCCATCGTCTGCCGCTAGGGCAGATCCGATTTCCATAACTTTATTTCGTATGCCGGAGCTTTTCCGGCGGAAAGGTATGGTACCATTTAATGAACGAACTCCAGAAAAAAGTCAGCGAAATCGGCTGCGTGCCGGTCATTAAGCTGTCCAATCCCCAGCGTGACGCCGCAAACCTGTCGGATGCCCTGTGCGCCGGCGGTGTTCCCGTCGCTGAGGTCACTTTCCGCGCAGCAGGCGCTGCCGATGCAATCCGCATCATGTCTGAGCGTCACCCCGAAATGATCGTGGGTGCAGGCACTGTCCTCACCACCGAGCAGGTTGACGAAACCATCGCCGCAGGCGGTAAGTTTATTGTCACCCCCGGTCTTGATATCGAAATTGTCAAGTACTGCCAGCAGAAGGGAATCACCTGCTTCCCCGGCTGCACCACCCCCACCGACTACCACGCCGCTTATAAGCTGGGGCTGGAGGTTCTGAAATTCTTCCCTGCCGAGCAGTCCGGCGGTCTGGCAAAGATCAAAGCTATGTCCGCTCCCTTCCCCATGTTCAAGGTAATGCCCACCGGCGGTGTCAACCTGAAGAATCTGGCGGAGTACGTCTCCTCCCCCGTCATCGCAGCCTGCGGCGGCAGCTATATGTGCCCTGACAAGCTCATCAATGAGGGCAAGTGGGATGAGATCACCGAACTGTGCCGCCAGTCTGTGGCAATCGTCAAGGAGGCTAGAGCATAATGGCTAAAATTGTAACTTTCGGCGAACTGATGCTGCGTCTGCAGCCCTATGACTACCAGCGCTTCGTTCAGGCGGATTCCTTTGAAGCTACCTTCGGAGGCGGAGAGGCCAATGTTGCTGTCTCTCTGGCAAACTATGGCATGGATGCAGAGTTCGTGACCAAGCTGCCCGGCCATGCAATCGGCCAGATGGCTGTCAATTCCCTGCGCCGTTACGGTGTAGATACCCGCAAGATCGTCCGCGGCGGCGACCGTGTCGGTATCTATTTCAATGAGAAGGGCGCTTCTCAGCGTCCCTCCGTTTGTATTTATGACCGGGCACATTCCGCAATCGCAGAGGCTACCACCTCCGATTTCGATTGGGACGCAATTTTTGAGGGCGTAGACTGGTTCCACTTCACCGGCATTACCCCCGCTCTGGGCGCCAATGTCGTTGAAATCTGCAAGGAGGCCTGCAAGGCCGCAAAGGCCCACGGTGTCACCATCTCCTGTGACCTCAACTACCGCGGAAAGCTCTGGACCCGTGCCGAAGCTCGCGAGGCGATGACTGAGCTGGCACAGTATATTGATGTGTGCATCTCCAATGAGGAGGACGCAAAGGATGTCTTCGGCATTGAGGCCGAGAACACCGACATCACCTCCGGCGCCCTCAACAAGGAAGGCTATAAGTCTGTTGCCCGTCAGCTGATGGAGAATTTCGGCTTTAAGAAGGTCGCCATCACCCTGCGGGAGTCCAAGTCCGCATTCGACAACGACTGGAGCGCCATGCTCTATGACGGCGAAAGCTACTGCTTCTCCAAGCTCTATCACCTGCATATCATCGACCGAATCGGCGGCGGCGACTCCTTCGGCGGCGGTTTGATCTATGCACTGCTCAGCGGCAAGTCCAGCCAGGAGGCCATTGAGTTTGCAGTTGCAGCTTCTGCGCTGAAGCACTCCATCGGCGGAGACTACAACCACGTCACTGTAGCTGAGGTCGAAAAGCTCGCCGGCGGCGACGGCAGCGGCCGTGTTCAGAGATAAATATTCCCAAGCATTCAATCCGCCCGGTGGACCCACCGGGCGGATTTTTCATGTTCCCCGACTTGACAGCCGAGCAAATCATCGATAAACTGAGTAGAGCGAATTTAGGAGGTTTTTTCATGGCATCCAAAGTATATTTTACCGATTTCTGCACCGGTACCGGCGAATCCCTGCCGCAGAGATTGGCAAGGCTTGTAATGAGCGCCGGCTTCGACCAGATTGATTTTCAGGATAAATTTGTCGCAATCAAAATTCACTTCGGCGAACTGGGCAATCTTGCCTATCTGCGCCCGAACTATGCCAAAGTCATTGCGGATCTCGTCAAGGATCTTGGCGGAAAGCCCTTCCTGACCGATGCAAACACCATGTATGTCGGTTCCCGAAAAAATGCGCTGGATCATCTGGAGACTGCCTATCTCAACGGCTTCTCCCCCTTCTCCACCGGCTGCCATATCCTGATTGCCGACGGACTCAAGGGCACAGATGACGTGGCAATTCCTGTCCGGGGCGGCGAATATGTCAAGCAGGCCTATATCGGTCGTGCCATCGCTGACGCAGATATCATCATTTCTCTCAATCATTTCAAGGGCCATGAGGAAGCGGGTTTCGGCGGCGCACTCAAAAATCTCGGAATGGGCTCCGGCTCCAATGAAGGCAAGCGGGATATGCACTCCGACGGCCGCCCTGTTGTGGATCGTGACAAGTGCGTCGGCTGCGGCGAATGTGCCAGAAACTGCGCCCATGACGGTCCTCAGATGGAAGACGGTATCATGCACATCAGCTGGTCTAACTGCATGGGCTGCGGCAGATGCCTCGACGCCTGCCCGGTAGGCGCCATTTCCCATGACGACTCCGAAGCCGTAAAAATGCTCAATTATAAAATTGCGGAGTATGCCAAGGCAGTTGTTGACGGAAAGCCCAATTTCCACATCAATATGGTGCTCGATGTCAGTCCTTACTGTGACTGTCATCCCAGTAACGATCTGCCTATCGTTCCTGACGTGGGAATGTTTGCGTCCTTCGATCCGGTGGCACTGGATTTGGCCTGTGCCGATGCGGTCAACGCCCAGACGCCCATTCCTGCCTCCAAGCTGGGCCAGTCCGACCGGACAGGCATGGACAATCTGACCGCCGATTTCCCCCACACCCAATGGAGAACCCAGATTACCCATGGCAGAAAAATCGGTCTGGGGGAAGACAGCTACGAGTTGGTGCGCGTATGAGATTAAATGCTGAATGTATCGAATGTCTGATGCGCAGACATCTTAAAACCGCTCGGCTTCACGGCACTGAGGAACAGGTAACCGCTTTTGCCCGGGATCTGATGCGTCTGCTGGCAGACGGTCCGCAGGAGGCTTCCTCCCCCTACTATACCCCCATGATTTCCCGGCTTTTTACGAAACACTTCGGTCTGGCCGAAGACCGCTTCCGTCAGGAAAAGGAGGATTCCAACCGCTTTGTCATAGCCCGTCTCGATGCCATCCGGCAGCAGGTTTCGGCGGCGGAGGACCCCCTGTATGCTGCCATTCAAATGGCAATTTTGGGAAATTATATCGACTTTTCGGCACTTCAGGGGGAAGTCAGCTTTGAAAAATTGGACGCCATGCTTGCCTCATCGAACCAGATTGAGGTGGATCGGGAGGTTTACGCCTGTCTGCGCCGGGATCTGGAGCAGGCCAGCAGCCTCCTCTACCTGACGGATAATGCCGGAGAGATCGGTTTTGACCGAGTTCTTGCTGAGGAGATTCAGCGGCAGTTCCCCGATATTTCCATCACATTCTGCGTGCGAGGCGGACCTGCCCAGAACGATGCCACCCGGGAAGATGCCGCCATTGTCGGAATTCCCTTCCCTGTCATCGACAACGGCAGCCGAATTCCGGGAACGGTGCTTTCCGAGGCCAGTGAAGAACTGCTGTATGCCATGGAGACTGCCGATGTTGTTCTTTCCAAAGGTCAGGCAAATGTGGAAACTCTGTTGGAAAGCAGTCATCACAGCAATCTCTATTATCTCTTTCTCATCAAATGCGACCGTTTTATGGATTATTTCAAACGTGAAAAGCTTACGCCCATGCTGGTGCATGACAACCGAAAATAACCGTAAAAAGCCGCCGATTCTGAGAATCGGCGGTTTTCCACAGCTGGATTGCAAAGTTGTTGATTCCATGCTATGATGATACCAGATCAGTTTCCCGACAGAAAGGAGTATCACCATGAATTATTGCATCAACTGCCGCCGTCTGACAGCGCAATCCCTCTGCCCCTGGTGCCATGCCGAAAATCTGAAGGAAGTTCAGGCGGCAGACTACTGTCTTTTGACTGAAAAGGAAGAAATGTGGGCCAAGATGCTTGAGCAGGTTTTGACGGATCATTCCGTTTCCTTCACTGCTCTGCCTGTGTTTGGTGCTGCTCTCGCACTGCGGGGCGGTGCGGTGGAACGCAGGAAAATTTATGTTCCGTACAGCCAATGGGATCATGCCGTTGAACTTCTGAAGGAAACCTTTCCCGAAGATCCGTAACCGCTCGGGGCCGCATTTAGCGGTCCCGAGTTTCGATTCTGTCCGTCCTAACGGTCTAAAAAATTCCCGATTTTAACGAAAAACCACCGCCTGAGCGGTGGTTTTTACACGCAAAAAAGCAGATACCCAAATAGGTATCTGCTTTCTGGTGACCCGCCGGGGATTCGAACCCCGGACCCACTGCTTAAAAGGCAGTTGCTCTACCGACTGAGCTAGCGGATCAGGTGGCTGGGATGGCCGGATTTGAACCGACGAATGCCAGAGTCAAAGTCTGGTGCCTTACCGCTTGGCGACATCCCAATAAACAATGTACCCTTGACTCGGACACACGGGGTATTATAGCACAGAGATTTCAATTTGGCAATAGTTTTTTATCGTTTTTCTCGAATTATTTTTTGAAAAACAATCTGTTTTTTCAATAGTTTTTGTGTTTTAGGAACTTTTTTATGTCTTAACCCAGCGTTTTCACCGTTTTTTTATATATTTTTAATATTGTAAAGCATTTTCCATAGTGATATAATACCACCGTCATTCAACGAAGAAATCTTAATACTTTGTAAGGAAGTAATTTATTATGACAATGCTAACAAAAAACAAACAGCAAGGTTCCTATCTCAAGAAAGCCTTCATCATCGGCGTATTGGATCTCCTGTGCATCTTTCTGTCCTACGCCGCAGCCCTGTGGTTCAAATATGACTTTCGGTTCAGTTTGATTCCGGAAATCTATATGGACACATTTCTGGTGTCGATTCTGCCTTGGGCCGCCATTTCCATCGCCGTATTTGCTCTGTTCGGTCTATACAACAGCGTCTGGAGCTTTGTCAGCGTGGATGAGCTTGTCCGCATTATCTGCGCCTATACGGTGCTCGCTGTGATTGAATTTGCAGCTGCCGCTTTCTTCCCCGTTACCATGCCCCTGAGTTATCTGATTCTCGGCCTGATTTTCAGCTTTCTCACAACCGTTGTTCTGCGGTTCTCCTACCGCCTTCTGCGGAATTTCCGGGCCCAGATCTCTCGATTCGGAACGACCGCCGTTCAGGAAAATATCATGCTGATCGGTGCCGGCGAAGCAGGAAAAACCCTGCTCAACGAGCTGCAAAACAGCGACCATATCCATAACAGCAATGTGGTCTGTGTCATTGACGACAACCCCTGCAAGCGCCATAAGCGTCTGTGCGGAGTTCCTATTGTGGGTGACCGCAGCGCCATTCCCGAAGCGGTGGAAAAATATCACATTCAGCGCATCATCTACGCCATCCCCACCAGCTCTGCACAGACCCGCAAGGAAATTCTTGCAATCTGCGCCTCTACCAACTGCCCGGTTCAGGTGCTGCCCGGTATTTATCAGCTGGTCAACGGAGATGTGAGCGTCAGCAAGCTGCGCAAGGTCGATGTGCAGGATCTTCTTGGTCGTGATCCGATTCATGTCCGGCTTGACGAAATTTTCAACTATATCTCCGGCAAGGTCGTCATGGTTACCGGCGGCGGCGGTTCCATCGGCAGCGAGCTTTGCCGTCAGATCGCCCGGGCAAATCCCAAACAACTGATTATTTTTGATATTTATGAGAATAATGCTTACGATATTCAGCAGGAACTGAAGCATGACTATCCGGAGCTGGATCTTGTTACACTCATCGGCTCTGTGCGGAACACCTCTCGTCTGGAAGTCGTCATGAGTCAGTATCGGCCTGATCTCCTGTTCCATGCCGCAGCCCACAAACACGTTCCCCTCATGGAGGACAGCCCCAACGAAGCCATCAAAAATAATGTCTTCGGTACATATAAAATGGCAAAATTCGCCGCAAAATACGGCGTCAAGCGCTTTGTCCTGATCTCCACCGATAAGGCTGTCAATCCCACCAGCCTGATGGGTGCCAGCAAGCGGCTGTGTGAAATGGTTGTGCAGATGATGAATCGGGAATCCGAAACCGAATTTGTGGCTGTACGGTTCGGCAATGTCCTTGGTTCCAATGGTTCCGTCATTCCCCTGTTTAAAAAGCAGATTGAAGAAGGCGGTCCCGTCACCGTTACCCACCCCGATATCATTCGCTATTTCATGACGATTCCCGAAGCTGTCAGTCTGGTGCTTCGGGCCGGATACTACGCCAAGGGCGGTGAGATTTTCATTCTTGATATGGGCGAGCCTGTCAAGATTGACGATATGGCCCGTAATCTCATCCGGCTGTCCGGCTTTGAGCCTGATGTGGATATCAAGATCAAGTATACCGGCCTGCGTCCCGGTGAAAAGCTCTATGAGGAGCTGCTGATGAAGGAAGAGGGACTTCAGGAGACGGATAACAAGCTTATTCATATCGGCAAGCCTATCGAAATGGACGATGAGCAGTTCAAGAAACAGCTGGATCGTCTGAAGGCTGCGTGCGATGACGAGATTCCCAACATGAAAGAGCTGGTGTCCGAAATCATTCCCACCTATCACATTACCGCAAATGTATGACCAGTTTCCCCGGAGCTTTTCTCCGGGGAATTGTCATTTCTTCCATTTTTTCTAAAAAACCTGAGATTCTGTGCCGGAATTGTTGATTTTAATTTTTAAATATGTTATAAATACAAGTTGTTAGATTATCTAGAGAATTTCCGTCGTAAAGGAGACGTTATCCGATGCCTAAACAGGAAAATATTCGTAATATTGCGATCATCGCCCACGTTGACCATGGCAAGACCACTCTGGTTGACGAAATGCTGAAGCAGGGCGGCATCTACCGTGAAAATCAGGCCACTGTGGACCGTGTTATGGACTCCGGAGATCTGGAGCGTGAACGCGGCATCACCATTTTGGCAAAGAACACTTCTATCTACTATAAGGACACCAAAATCAACATCATCGACACCCCGGGTCACGCAGACTTCGGCGGTGAGGTTGAGCGTATTCTGAAGATGGTTAACGGCGTTATTCTGCTGGTTGATGCCGCAGAAGGCCCCATGCCTCAGACCCGCTTTGTGCTTCAGAAGGCACTGGAGCTTGGCCACAAGGTCATTGTCGCCGTTAACAAGGTCGATAAGCCCGATGCCCGTGTCCACGAGGTCATGGACGAGGTTCTGGAGCTGCTGCTGGATCTCGACGCAACCGACGATCAGTTCAACTCCCCCACCGTCTTCTGCTCCGGCAGACAGGGTACCGCATCCTATGGCCCCGATGAGGCCGGCACCGATCTCGTCCCCCTGTTTGAGACGATTGTCAACTATATCGATCCCCCCAAGGGCGATGAAAACGCACCCCTGCAGCTGCTGGTTTCCTCCATCGACTATAATGAATACGTCGGCCGAATTGCTGTTGGCCGGATTGAGCGCGGCAGCATCAAGGTCAATCAGGAAGTCATGATCTGTGACTACCATGATCCCGAATTCAAGCAGAAGGCAAAGGTCGTTGCCCTGTATGAATATGACGGTCTGGGCAAAAACCCCATCCAGACTGCCAGCGCCGGCGAAATCGTCGCCCTGTCCGGCATCGCAGACATCACCATCGGCCGCACCATCTGCGCTCCCGATGCGGTGGAGGCACTTCCCTTTGTCAAGATTTCCGAGCCTACCATCGAAATGACCTTTGCGGTCAACGATTCTCCCTTTGCCGGTAAGGAAGGCAAGTTTGTCACCTCCAGAAACCTCCGTGACCGTCTGGAGAAGGAACTGATGAAGGACGTGTCCCTCCGTGTCACCGAGCAGGGCACCGACTCGTTCAATGTTGCCGGCCGCGGTGAAATGCACCTGTCCATTCTGATGGAGACCATGCGCCGGGAAGGCTATGAGTTCTCCGTCTCCACACCCAGAGTTCTGACCCGTGAAATCGACGGCAAGCTCTGCGAGCCTATCGAGCGCATGGTTGCTGACGTTCCCGAGGACTGCATGGGCGCTGTCATCGAGAAAATGGGCCGCCGCAAGGGCGACCTGCTGGGCATGACTCCCGTGGGCAACCGCTACCGTCTGGAGTTCAAGGTCCCCTCCAGAGGTCTGTTCGGCTACCGCAGCGAGTTCCTGACCGATACCCGCGGCGAGGGCATTATGTCCTCCGTCCTTGACAGCTACGCTCCCATGAAGGGCGAAATCGAGCGCCGTCTTGTGGGCAGCCTCATCGCCTTTGAAACCGGCGAGGCCTGCGCCTACGGTCTGGCCGCCGCTCAGGAGCGGGGTGCGCTGTTCATCGGTTCCGGTACACCTGTCTATGCCGGCATGGTTGTCGGTATTTGCAGCCGCAACGAGGATATGACCGTCAATGTCTGCAAGAAAAAGCAGCTGACCAATATGCGTGCCGCCGGCTCTGATGACGCCGTCCGCCTCATCACCCCCAGAAACTACTCTCTGGAGCAGTGCCTGGAGTTCTTGGCTGACGATGAGCTGCTGGAGTGCACACCCAAGAGTCTTCGAATCCGCAAGCGTGAGCTGGATCACGGTCTGCGTATGCGCCAGCTGATGAAAAAGCGTGCGCAGGAGCAGCAGTAATTTCTGAAATTGTGAACCATCCTCGGCAGCACCCGAATTCGGGTGCTGCCGATTTTTATTTTCGGGAAATTCAGACATTGCGATATCTTTTTTCCGAATATATGATACAATTCATATCACAAAACTCGGACAAAAAGGAGATGAAGTGTCTTGAAAATACATATTATCGGGTGCAGTGGTTCCAAGATGCTGATTTGATCTATGTTCTGGATATGCCCAAGTATTTATATGTCAGCAGGATTCTGAGGCGATCCATAAAAAGGCTTCTCGGAATCGAAAAAGGAAAAAAGAAACTCTGAAATCCGTCGTGAATCTTATCAAATGGACAGAGACATTTCAAAATCAGAATCTAAAAGAAATCAAGGCAATCTTAGAACAATACGAAAATAAAGTTGTGTGGATCTCGTCTAAAAAAGCGGTAAAGGACATCATGCGCAATGCGTGACAGAATCTCTTACGGTAAGCTGATCCTGAAATTCTCGTTTTATGAACACGGCCCTTGCGAGGGCTGTGTTTTTTATTTCCTGAAAAAAATTCTGATTTGGGACCGTGAAATTTCATGATTTTTCGAAAAAAACCCTCTTTATTGCCGCAAGCTGTATATTTGGCAAATCCGGGAAAATACTAACTGCACAGGAAAAACAAGGAGGACTTTAAATCGATGAAAGCAACTGGTATTGTCCGGCGGGTTGACAGTCTCGGCCGGGTCGTCATCCCGAAGGAAATCCGCCATACCCTGCGGATCAAAGAAGGTGCTCCACTGGAAATTTATACTGATCGGGATGGCAGCGTTACCTTTCGGAAATATTCCCCTCTGGGGGAGCTTCAGGATTTTTCTGAGCAGATCTGCGATGCCATCCGCGCAACCACCGGAACGATTACCGCCATCACCGACCGGGATGCCGTGATTGCCCTCTCCGGTGCGCACCGCCGGGATTTCATCGACCGGCCCTGCTCCCGAGAGTTGGATCTTCTGATGGAGCAGCGCAAATTTTACTGTTTACAGCCTGACACCCCAAAAATTCCCCTGTCTGAGCTTTCAGACAAGCTTCATATCGCAATGATGGCCCCCATCATCAGCCAGGGGGATCTCATCGGAAGTCTCGTCACCCTGCAAGAAACCGAAAACTTCCAAACAACTCCCAGCCACGAGCTGATGCTGAAAACAGTCGCCGACTTTCTGGGCCGTCAGATGGAATCGTAACCCTGTCATTCCTGCCGCCGAACCATTGTTTTGCGGCAGGATTCTTTTTATGGGGTATGGTTTTCCAAATTTCCGGCGACAATTCCTCCTAAAGGAGGCATCTTCATGGCAGTACGAACGATTCTATTTTTTCTCATCCTCATCGCAATCATTCGACTCATGGGCAAACGGCAGGTGGGACAGATGGCCCCATCGGAATTTGTGGTAGCCATGCTGATCGCAAATCTTGCGGTCATTCCCATTGAAAATTCCGATTTTTCCATTTGGTCCGGTCTTTTGCCCATGGTACTGGTACTCGCCGCCGAGCGAATCCTGAGCATCCTATCCTATCGAAGCATCCGGCTGCGGCGGCTTCTATGCGGCAAACCGGTGGTTCTTGTGGAAAACGGAAAACCCATTTTGCGGAATCTCCGCCGTACCCGGGTCAATCTGGACGAACTCAGCGGTCAGATCCGCCAGCAGGGTATTCTGGAGCTGAGTCAGGTGCAATATGCAATTCTAGAAACAAACGGCTGTCTGGCCGTCATCCCCTTTCCCCATTTTTCCCCTGCCTCCGCACGGGATGCAGGCATTGAGGCCTCTGCGCAGGAGCTTCCGTACACAGTCATCTCCGAGGGACATCTTTTGGAAGAAAATCTGATTCTCGCCGGAAAATCCAAGCTTTGGCTGGAGGACTATCTCCGTGCCAAGGGCTGTACCCAGAATCAGGTTCTTCTTCTGACTGTCACCCAGAGCGGCAAAACTGCCCTCCTGCTCCACGAGCAGTGCTCCTAGGCCGGCATCAGATGCACCACCGCCACCGTTGCGTCATCCTTTCCGGAGCTGTGTTCCACCAGGCTTGCCGCCAGCTCCCCGACCGGTACATTCTTGTCGGGATACTGCAAAAGCTGCCCATCCTCGATTCCGTCGCTCCGAAGAATCAGCGTCTCCCCCCGATTCAGCGCCACATGCTCCGCTGTCTCCCGGCATTGTCTGGAAACTCCCGGCGGCGGCATGGCATCCCCCAACCGCCGCAGCTGGCCTCCCTGAATCAGCCAGGAACTGGCTCCGCCCCATTTGTAAAGAACCCCTCTGCCTGTGTCCAGATAAATTTGCAGCAGATCCACGGTTGTACAGCCGCTGCTTTCCCGCAGAATCGACAGAGAATTGAAACTTCTTAGGGCATATTCCGCCGCAATTCCTGCACTCAGCATCTGCTGAAGCAGCGTCACTGCCTCGCGGCTCTCCCGTCGAGCCGCCTCTCCCGTCCCCATCCCGTCACATAGCAGGACAAAATATTGATTCCCCGTACCGGGGAAGGAGACGCACCTGTCTCCGTTAACATCCCCCGCACATCGGGCAGACACTGCCACCTCCGGCTGAAACCGATTCGGGCGGACATCTCTTCGTGTCGCCAGATCGTCTGACACCCCCTGTAAAAATTCCGCAAGAAACGCATATTGCTCCCTGGTTGCCCCACGATAATCCAGCAGACGATTTCGATCCCCCTGAATTCTGCGCAGCTGCTCCTGCCCCCGCCGCAGCGCACCCAGAAGACGAGTCGGTTTTCTGCATCCCACGGGAAGATCCTCCTCCCCCAGACCGGGCTGATGCAGAATTTCCGGATGAAGCTGCTCCGCACCGACCCGTGCCCGACAGTTTCTACGTTCCGGGCAGGAGTCGCAGGCCTCGCCGCAAGCTCTCAGAATCAGGGCATTTTCGTCAATTTGTGGGTCTTGAACACTGTAAAGCGACTGCTCCATCTGGTGCAGCGCCAGTGCCATCCGCTCCAGACGCACCTGCGCCGCAGCTGCCTCTCCGGCATGAATCTTTACCTCCATCGGTTTGGCAATTTCAGGGTATACCCCTGCCAGCGCACCGCCCAGAAGCAGCGCCGGAAGCGGACAGATCTCCCAGTTTCCTCCCAATGCCGCCATCATCAGATAGCCAACGCCCGGACTCAGACACCCCCACCAGACAGACCCTCCGGGAATTTTCCGCAGGCACCATCCCAGGCACATGGCTCCTGTCATTTTGACCCGAGTAATGCCGGACAAATCCAGTGCAAGTCCTGCCAATACCGCCGCAGGAAAGGAACCCACTGCCGTCAAAAGTCCGGCTGCCGCATATCCGAATCCCAGATAACGTGTCGGACGGATCTGCGCAAGGGCCAGCACTCCGAACGCCTGAACCGCCCATTTGCTCCACCCATTTTTCTGTCTCTGCCACTGGTAAAACACCGCTGCCGAGCCGGCTGCTGCGGCAATACGCATCAAATATGTCTTGATCGGGGTCAGATCTGCGAAAAACACCTGATACACAACGCCCGTTGCCGCCACCACCAGTGCCGCCACGGATGATGCCATCAGCGTCGGCCGCCGATATCCCGTTCCGCACAGTGCCGCAAGCAGCAGCCCTGCCCCCATCCATACAGTTCCCTGAATGCCAGCCATCCCCCAGAACAGCAGATAGCCCATTGCGCCGCCCAGAGCCATCAAAGCCGACAGAATTCCCGGCGGCACCGCGCACAGAAGCCCCAGGGCCAGCGGCTGAAAATCTCCGTCCAGTGCCGCAGCTGACAAAATAAGCCCTACCAGAAGGCTTCCTGCCCCCTGAAGCAATTGGTCTTTGCGCAGAGGCAATGCCCGAAGCTGCTGATTCCATGTATTGTCCGTTTTCCAGTTGACCATCATCCATTCACCACAGCCTTTCCCTTTTGTGTATGAAAATCCTATCATATCGGAAAACGCTTTGCTGTCGGAACAGTGTCCTGCGCAGAATATTCTTGCCTGCTGCCGATGGAGGATGTATAATGAATGTAAACATCCACGAAAGGGGGACAATCCCCATGGGTACCGAATACGAAATCAAATTCCGTGCCGATGCTTCCCGGATTCAGCGGATATCTGACGCTTATCCCGGCGGCTGGCGCAGAATCCCCATGAAAACCACTTATTATGATACGCCCTGCGGCGCACTCTCCGCCCGAAAATGGACACTGCGCCACCGCATGGAGGGCGATGTACATATCTGCACCCTGAAAACTCCGGCCGATGGCTGCGCCCGGCAGGAAACCGAGGTCGAGTGCGCGGATATTTTGCAGGCGATTCCCCGTCTGGCCGAGCAGTCCGGCATGGCACAGCTGCTGGAGCTGACAAAGTCCGGTGTCATCGTATCCTGCGGCGCAGAATTCCTGCGGCTGGCAAAATTCATGGATATGGACGGCTGTATCGGTGAACTGGCCCTCGATCAGGGGGTTCTGCGCAACGGCAGCCGAGAACTTCCCTTTGCAGAGGTGGAGACGGAGCTGCGGGAAGGGTCACGGCAGTGCCTTGATCGGTTCGCTGCCGAACTGCAACGCCGCTTTCAATTAGAAATAGAACCCAGAAGCAAGTACCTTCGGGCCAGACTTCTGGGACAGGAGGATTCCCATGGCATTTGAATCACTTTTTTCTTCCTATGACCGTCTTCTGCTGATGGATACGGAGACAACCGGTCTGGATTTTGCAAGAGATGAGATTATCGAATTTTCTGCCGTTGCCGTAGATCAGGTGGACGGAAGTGCAAAAGTCACCCTCGAATACGATCAGCTGGTTTCCCTCAGTCCCGGTGGATTTGTTCCACCCAAAATTCAGCAGCTCACAGGAATCTCCACACAGGATCTGCGAGAGCGTGGGATTCCCAAAACCAGAGTCTGCCGGGATTTTGCCGAAATGCTTCAGGGAAGAACCCTGCTGCTGGCATACAATGCCCACTTTGACCTGAGTTTTCTGTTCTATCTGCTGCTGCGAGACGGCGATCCTGCCATTTTAAAAGGAAAGGACAAGCTGGATCTTCTGACCGTCTATAAGGATCGGCACCCTTTCCCCCACAAGCTCTGCAATGCCATTGAGACATATCATCTGGGCGACAGGGTCTGCAATTCCCATCGGGCCATTGACGACGTTCTGGCAACTGTTGCCGTAATGGAGGCCATGGAGTCGGAGAAGGCCGATCTTGACCGCTACATCAATCTTTTCGGCTATAACCCCAAATACGGCATCAGCGGCAAGGCCATCGGTTCCGTTACCTATAAGCCTCAGCCCTACGACCCCAAAGCCCCCCTCTACGAGCTGTAATCGGAACCCATCACACGCCCTCGCCATGTGCATGGATGCTGCGTTTGCAGGCTTTTGCTCTGGGTATGCAAATCATTTTTCTGCGGCCGGAGCATGGGGCTTTCGGATATAATGGCAAAGGACGCACCCGTCGGGTGCGTCCTTTTTCACGTTATGAAATCTTTATGCGCGCCATTTGCTGCGCAGAATAAAATAGATAATTCCGACCCCAAGGCCCAGCCAGCGCAGAATCGGTCCCCACTGTGCGCCCCAGAAATAACCTGCCGGAGTGGCCATCAGCAATAGCCCCAAGGCCAAAAATGCCGTAGCCCAGATCAGTTTTTCTTTTGTCATCTTTCTCCTCCAGAGCTTCCGCCGGACTCCGGTTTACAGAGGCGCTGCCTTCGCAATCTCCTCCGGTGTATGGGTCGAAATATAGTTGATAAAGCCCTGCACCACCTTGCGGTCGTTTTCCCCCTCCAGAGGCATAATCTGGGTCAGATTGTCCGGACTGTATCGGCAGGCAGTCAGCCGAACGGGAACAGGGCTGTCGAGATCATCGGGGGTATAGAGCATATAATTCGCCTTCGTCTCCGGAGAAAAGAAGGTAAACAGAACGTGCATGGTCACGTCCCCCTCCGGGCCGTGCATCACGAAGGAAAAATCCTGCTCTTTGATATTCTGATTGTCGCTCATTTGATAAACTCCTTATTTTTTTCATATGCCGCAATCACGGCCTCCATCACTGCGCTGCGCAGACCGCCCTGCTCCAGTGCCCGAACCCCCTGGATGGTGGATCCCCCGGGCGAGCAGACATTATCCTTGAGCACCGCACTGGGCATTTCCGTCTCCTGAAGATATTTAGCCGTCCCCAGCAGCATCTGCGCGGCATATTCCCGTGCCTTTTTGCGGGGAAGACCGCAGGCAACGCCGCCGTCTGCCAGTGCCTCTGCAAACAGACACGCAAAGGCAGGGCCGCAGCCTGCCACCGCAGAGCCTGCATCCATCAGATGCTCCGGCAGGGGATCGAGTGTACCGGTTGCGGACATGGCCGTCAAAAATTCCGACAGATCCTCTGCGCTTACACGGTCATTGGCATCGTAGAGGGTAATTCCCTCCCCCACCTGAACACTGAGATTCGGCATAATCCGGATCACCGGATATCCGCCGCCCATCATATCGGCAATGTTCTGCATCGTAATGCCCGCCGCCATTGTCACAATAATGGCATCGGTACGGATCTCCAGCTGAGGCCGGATCTCCCGCAGCACCTGCTCCAGCATCTGGGGCTTAACCCCCAGAACCACAAATTTTGCGCTCCGCGCGATTGTTTCGTTGTCCGAAGCCTCGACCCCGCAGCGCTGGGCAAATGCCTCTGCATGGGCCGTCTGACCGGCGGAAACCAGAATTTCTCTGGGATGAACCAGCTTGGAAACCGCCGATGCCACCGCACCGCCCATATTTCCAACGCCGATAAAGCCGAATTTAACCATAACCAGACCTCCAATATTTTTTATTATCATAGCAGTTACCGCCCCAAATTGCAACGACTTCGGTTGAAAGGGGCCGAAAGCTGTGATATACTGTGTTCAATCTTTTTGTGGAGGTAACTGCCATGCTGAATCTGTCCATGTATACGCTCGGTTCTCGGCGCTCATGTATTCGGGAGCTGTTTGAATATGGTCGGATGCGTCGGGAAATTGTCGGAGATGACCATGTTTTTGATTTCTCTCTGGGAAATCCCTCGATTCCTGCCCCAAAGGAAGTTCACTGTGCCATTCGGGAATTGCTCGACACACAGTCCAGTCTGTATCTCCACGGCTATACTACTGCCGCGGGGGATCTGTCTTTACGACAGGCCATTGCCGATGATCTCAACCGCCGATTCTCCGCCGCGGTTCGACCGCAGGATTTCTTTATCGGCTGCGGTGCTGCGCCGGAGCTTGTCAGCGTCATTCGGGCGCTGGCGGTTAAAAATGCGGAATTTCTCGTGATTGCCCCGTTTTTCCCGGAATACCGTCCCTTTGTGGAAAACTGCGGCGGACAGCTGGTGGTCATTCCACCGGATATTCCGAATTTTCAAATTGATTTGCAGGCCGTGGAATCCGCTTTGACCCCCCGTACCCAGGCGCTGATCCTGAATTCTCCGAATAATCCCTGCGGAACCGTCTATACCGAGCAGACCCTTCGGGCACTGGCAGCGATTCTGACGAAGAAATCCAGACTGTTCGGCCACCCCATTTACCTCATTTCCGATGAGCCTTACCGGGAGCTTGTCTATGACGGAAAAACCGTCCCTTTCCTGCCGAATATTTATTCCGATACCATCGTCTGCTACTCCTATTCCAAATCCCTCTCCCTGCCGGGAGAACGCATCGGCTATATCTGTGTTCCGCCCCAGACCAGTGAGCACGACGGTTTGCTTGCCGCCATCTCCGGTGCGGCCCGTTCCATCGGACACGTCTGTGCGCCGTCTATGATGCAGAAGGTCATCCAAAAATGCGTGGATGTCCGACCGGATCTGCGCCCATATGATGAAAACCGCCACCTGCTGGCAGATGCGCTCAGATCTTTCGGATACGAAATGGCAAGTCCTGACGGAGCATTCTATCTGTTTGTAAAAGCCCCAGGCGGTGACAGCGAGGCCTTCTCTGAAAAAGCAAAGGAACGGGATCTTCTCATTGTTCCGGGAACCGACTTCGGCTGCCGGGAATATTTCCGGCTGTGCTACTGTGTCGATCCGGATATGATCCGAAGAAGCCTGCCGATTTTCAAGGAACTGATCGAACAACCATAAAAACTCCCCCGGATTCCTCAGAATCCGGGGGTCTTGTCATTTCCTAAGGGTTCCGCTGGAATTCAGCACCAGCGACGAATACAGCATCAGCACATCCTGCCCTTCAAACGTCACCAGACGCTCCAGCATGGCCGGCGAAACATAGCGTGTGTCGATCAGCGTGATCTCCCCATAGGAGGCCGAAAGCCACGGTCCCAGAGACGAGCCGAAGGAATCCCGAAAGATCAGCAGTTTTTTCTGCGGGTCTGCATGGGGATTTTGCACTGTCTGTACTGCCATATTTCCCGAAAGAAACAGCTCATAGGGATCCTTCGAGCGGATTTTCTCCAGATCATAAAGGCCGGCGGTTTTCCCCGTGTCCGCAGAGAAAACCGTCACATCCTCCCATCCGGGAAAAGTGATATAACTGAGGGTGTCCGGCTTCATAGGCATCGCCGCCTGTCCGGCATAAACCCCGTAAAATTCGTCGGAAACCACTTGGGTCTGTATTTCCGTCAGCGGTGTAAAGCCCATGGCATCGCCAAGGGTCTGCACCACCTTCCCCAGTGCAGGCTGCTGCCAATGCGTATCGGTGCGGTAATAATCGGAAAGCTCCAGCGAATCGGTCAGATCGATGTGGGTTGCCCACGGAAGGCGCTCCTGCATCCTGTGCATCAGACACCCATAATCCATCGACAGCACCCCTGCCTGATCCGCCAGATAATACCCCTTATCCGGAACCATGGCAAAATAGATTTTTCCGCCGTTATCCTTGAGATAGCTCTCATAAAGCGCCTCAAAACGGTCGGCGGCATACTCCACGGAATACTCGTCGAGGGGATAGTCCATCTTTGCGGCATATCCATCCGACAGGTAAATCCCATTATTATCCTTCTGCCCCAAAACATAGTAGGTAAACATCGCTTTGACCGTGCGCAGCGTATCCCGCAGGGGAAACTGATCCACCGCATAGTCCGCAAACGCCTCGGAAAATTTTCCGGAAAGCAGCATTTTCCCACTCAGCTGCGGCATCTGTGCCAACGGACGGCGCTCCGATTCTGAAACAGCTGCGGCAGGCTTGAACCATGCAAAGGCCGTCAAGCCGATCCATATGGCCGCCACAGCCAATAGGCTTGCAATGCGAATCCAGTTCTTTTTCATCTGGCTGCCTCCTTAAAAACGGAAATACAGGAAGGGATTGAAGCTCCCGTCCACAAGGCTTGCGGTACAAAGCAGCAGCAGCGCCGCCAGAAAAACTGTCTCCGCCGCCCAGAATCCCCTTTTTCCCTGCTGCCGCAGTGCCAAATCCCGAACCACAGGCAGGCTTCCGATCACCGCTGCGGCAAATACCACCGCATAGCTGCGTAGATAATAGATGGTCTCTTTGCTCAAAAACGGTACGTGTCCAAAACCGAACATCCCCCCAAGATCACTGGCCGCCTGAGAAAGCGACGCTGCGTTGAACAGCACAAAGCTGACCGCCACCAGAATCAGCACATAGCCGTGGCGCAGCCATAACGGCAGCTTTCCGATGGCAGGCACCCACTTCTCCATCAGCAGCAGTGCCGCAAACATCAGCCCCCACAGTACAAAATTCCATGCCGCCCCGTGCCATAGTCCCGTAAACAGCCATACAAACAGCACATTGCGCAGCCATTTCCATCGGCTCACCCGGCTGCCCCCCAGCGGAATATACAGATAATCCCGAAACCATCCGCCCAGCGTCATATGCCATCGGCGCCAGAATTCCTGAATGGACGCAGATACATACGGATAGTTAAAATTCTCCAAAAAATGAAACCCGAAAATCCGGCCCAAGCCAATGGCCATATCCGAATATCCCGAAAAATCAAAATAGATATGCAGACTGAAGCCAATGGCATAAAGCCAGTAAAACACCACGGATTTATCCCCGCTGGCCCGAAATACCGCCACAAAAGCACCGAGCTGGTTGGCAATCAGCACTTTTTTCCCAAGGCCGACGAGAAATCTCCTCACACCCTCGTGGAGATCCTCCGGACTGGTTGAGCGATTTTGAAGCTCCCGTGCTACATCAATATAGCGCACAATCGGCCCAGCGATCAGCTGCGGAAACAGGGCCACATAACAGCCGAAATTCAGCGGATTCTTCTGTGCCTCCACCTTGCCCCGATAGACATCAATGGTATATGACAGAATCTGAAAGGAGTAAAAGCTGATTCCGATGGGCAGAATCACTTTTGGAAGCGGAATTGCAGTTCCAAACACTGCATTCACATTTTCCACCGCAAAATCCGCATATTTAAAATATCCAAGAAGCCCAAGACAGGTCACAACGGAGCAGCTCAGAAAAAACTTCTTCCACCCTGCGGTTTTGCTGTATGCAATGGCCAGTCCCCAGATGTAGTTGAGCAGGATCGATGCCGCCATCAGCATGACAAACTTCGGCTCTCCCCATGCGTAAAACAAAAGGCTGGCCGCCAGCAGCCACACATTTCTCAGCCGCTTTGGCACCAGAAAATATCCCAGCAGCACCGCCGGCAGAAAATAATATAAAAATTCAATACTGGAAAAAAGCATTTTTCCCTCCCGAAGAAACAAGCCGCCGCAGAAATGCGGCGGCTTGTTGGATTTGTTTTTTACTTGATCCGATTGGTGATCTCTCCGCCAAAGACCGTTTCAAAGCCCTGCATCAGCTGCTCACTGGTGACACCCAGCTCGGGATCGACCATCACAAAAACCGCCAGATTCCCATAGGATGCGGCCTGCTTGTCCGTCGCCTGTACACAGATCCACTTGTTGGTATCAATGTTATCGAACATCGTCTGGGCCAGCTTTGCGGCCATCTCATCGTTTTCCGCACGAACCAGCGTAATCGAGAACGCCTGTGCGCCCATCATAGACTCAGAGGCCAGGGCCTCCCGAATTCCATCGGCAGACTCGGCGCCCACATAGGTTTTCAGAGAGAAGGCATCGGTGAGATCTACGGGCATATCGCCGACAGGCAGCTCCACCGGAACCTGCTCATACAGCTTGACAAACAGATCAGACAGGCTGTCCTTTGGTGCCGCAGCTGCCGAGCCATTTGCGTCCGCAGGGTCTTTTCCGCAGGCGGCAAAGACGCTCATCATCATAATCAGTGCCATGACAAATGCAATTTTCTTCATGTTTATAAACCTCCAGTTCCAGTTTTTCTTCCAGTGATTGCTCGATATATGTTATGTCCCATGACAAAAAGAATACTCCCCGTGAAAAATCCGGCGGTATCTATCCAAACATCAATCAAACTCGATGCTCTTGCCGGAACATAAAGCTGTATGGTTTCATCAATGCAGGCACTAAACAGACCAAAGCCCGGCATCTCAGGACGGATTTTTTCGCCGCCGACGGCTTTTCTGGCTACCGTCAGAAATCCAAGGCAGGCAAATTCCGAAAAATGCGCCAGTTTTCTCAGGAGGAAATGACCGGCTTCTCCCTGAAAAATCGGGAAAATCCCAGCCAGAACCGCCACAATAGTGCCGCTCATCTCTCCGGACTGTTTGCCGGGCAGCGCGGAATTTCCCCAGATAAACGCAAGGTTCAGTCCAATCAGCACTGTCAAGAAAGTCTTAATTTTTGCTCGATTCATCCAATCACTCCCAGATGCTCTAAAAGGATCCGGAAACCCAAAAGGATTAAAATGACTCCGCCCGAAATCTGCGCTCTGCGTTCCCAGCGGCTGCCGAACACGCTCCCAACCTTCACGCCCGCAGCGCTGAAGCCGAAGGTTGTCAGTCCGATCACGCACACAGTAAAGACAATATGGCAATTCCGCGACATAGCCAGTGAGACACCCACAGCCAGTGCGTCAATGCTCGTGGCAACAGCCATAGGAAACATCGTTCTGAATCCCAAATCACCGCTGTCATCTCCATCTTCTTCCTCATATGCCTCCCGGATCATATTCACACCAATCAGCACCAGCAGGGAAAATGCCACATAATGATCGATCACTTCAATGGATTCGGCAAAAATACCACCCAACAGAAATCCTATCAGCGGCATCATCATCTGAAAACCGCCAAACCAAAGTCCGCAGGTGAGCATTCCCCGAAGGTCTGCCCGTTTCATCGCCAAGCCCTTGCAGATTGACACGGCACAGGCATCCATGCTCAGTCCCACCGCCAGAAGAATCGTTTCAACAAGACCCATATTCTATTTTTCACTCCTTTGTTTCGGAGCCAAATGTCAGGATTGTCCCGGGTTTTCCCTCAGGCCCCTTGACTGGCCGTATCTTACCAGATTCCATATTCCCTGTCAAGAAATCTATGGGGAAAGAAATCCTTAAAATTTCTTAACTGCCAAAAAAATCCGCCGTTTTCAGTAGAAAACGGCGGATTTGGATGTACTTGCTTACAGATACTGCTTAATATCCTCGGATGCGTTTGCGACATCGTCAGAGACAGTCATGGTGATCTTCATATTGTTGGTCTTTGCGAAATCCGCAGCCCATCTGATGAAGTCTTCACCGGCATCATGGTCACGACCGATGGTTTTGTAGAGGTTATCAATAAAGACACAGGTCACGTCGAAGTTACCGGCATGCAGGCCGCACAGCAGACCCTTGAGCATATCCGCATTGGTAATACCGTACTCTTCGGAATCAACCAGGCGAACCTTATAGTTAATATCATAGGTCAGCTTTTTGCCGTATTCAATACAAACGATATCACCGGTCTCAGTTGCGACGGCATCGTCAATTGCATTGATCAGCTGCTTGGTTTTGCCGGAACCCTTCAGGCCCATAATTACTTTAATCATAGGAAACTCCTCCTTTGCTATGCCTTATCGGCTATGACCACATTCTACCATTAGCACGCAAATTTTTCAACCATTTTTATGCAATTTGTAAAAAAGAATTTACAACTTGCAGGAAGGGATCAGTTTTCGTAGCCGGGCTTGCCCAGAAGACGGAACATATTGCGCTTGTACATCTCGACACCGGGCTGGTTAAAGGGATTGACGCCCAGCAGGTATGCGGAAATGCCGCAGCTCAGCTCCAGGAAGTAGAACATTTCACCGAGCTTGCTATCGTTGAGTTCTCCCATGTCCATGGTGATGACGGGAACGCCGCCGTCCACATGGGCAGCCAGTGTACCGAGGAACGCCTTCTCGTCCACAAAATCCAGCGTCTTGTCCGCCAGATAATTAAGGCCGTCGAGATTCTTTGCATCGGCGGAAATCACCATTTTCTGCTCCGGCGCATCAAAGCGAACCATCGTCTCGAAAATATTGCGCTCGCCCTGCTGAATCATCTGGCCCAGAGAGTGCAGATCTGCCGTCAGCTCTGCCGACACGGGGAACAGACCCTTGCCGTCCTTGCCTTCCGTCTCACCGAACAGCTGCTGCCACCAGCCGCCGAACATCTTAAAGCCCGGCTCGAAGGACTCAAACAGCTCAATGGCCTTGCCCTTGCGGTAGAGTGCATTACGGACCGCTGCATACAGCCATACGGGATTTTCAAAGGAGCGAAGATCATAGGACTTCTTTGCTTCTGCGGCCCCCTTCATCACATTGCGGATGTCAATGCCCGCAACGGCCAGAGGCAGCAGTCCCACAGGGGTCAGAACAGAATAGCGGCCGCCCACATCGGGAGGAATCACGAAGGTTTCCCATCCCTCTTCCGTCGCCATCTGGCGCAGTGCACCCTTGACGGGGTCGGTAATGGCATAGATCCGCTTTCTTGCGCCGTCGGTGCCGTACTTCCGCTCCAGCATCCAGCGCAGCGCGCGGGTTGCGATGGCAGGCTCCGTGGTGGTGCCGGATTTGGAAATAATGGCAATGGAGAAATCCTTGCCCTCCAGCAGCCGCTGAAGCTCATTCCAGTGACGGGTGCTCAGACCGTTTCCGGCAAAGAAGATCTGGGGATTGCCCTTACCCTTGCCGATATTGTGGTTGGGTCCCTGCATCAGTTCAATGGCCGCTCTGGGTCCGAGGTAGCTGCCGCCGATACCGACAACCACAAAAACGTCGGAGTCCTTCCGAATTCTGTCGGCTGCAATCTGAATGCGGCGCATTTCTGCGGTTTCTTCCTCCGTGGGAAGATCCAGCCAGCCCAGAAAATCATTGCCGGCACCGTCTCCGTTGGTCAGAGTCATGTGTGCGGCAGAAACCTCTTTTTCCATTGCCAGAAGCTCCGGCAGAGACATCATGCCCCACACATTGGAAATATCGACTTTAATCATGTGTTATGACACATCCTTTCCTTATTCTGTTATTCCTCTGTTTATGTTACTGCAATTTATTCCCAAACGCAAGGGAAAATCTGTAAAGTTTTCATGCCGAAGCTTGCTTTTCTGCCGCTCTGCATCCCTGCGCCCACCACCCGATCGCTGGGAATATTTTCTGTTTTCCATCGGGAAGTTTCTGAAAAATCCCTGCGAATTTCTTGCAATCTTTTCGCTGTTCCTGTAAACTATAAGAAAAATCATCCTTTCCGATCGGAGGCTTCACCCTATGGAAAACATTCTGGTTATCGGCATCGCCGGAGGCTCCGGCAGCGGTAAAACAACCCTGATGAACAACATTCTCACCGCCTTTCAGGGGGATATTACTGTCCTGAGCCACGATAATTACTACCGCCGCCATGACGATCTGCCCTATGAGCAGCGCTGCAAGCTCAACTATGACGAGCCGGCCGCGCTGGAAACCGATCTGATGGCCCGGCAGCTGGAGCAGCTGCGCCAGGGACACGCCATCGACTGCCCCGTCTATGACTTCACCGTTCACAACCGCTCCGACAAAACCATTCATATTGAACCGCACAAAGTCATCCTCATCGATGGAATCCTGATTTTTGAGAATGAACAGCTGCGCAATCTGATGGATATTAAAATCTATGTGGACACCGACGCCGATATCCGTCTGTGCCGCCGGGTGCTGCGGGATGTCCGGGAGCGGGGCCGAACCCTGGAATCGGTGCTGGAGCAGTATCAGCAGACCGTTAAGCCCATGCACGAAAAATATGTGGAGCCCAGTAAAAAACACGCCCACATCATCGTTCCCGAAGGCGGTCACAACGAGGTCGCGCTGGAAATGATTATGAGCAAAATCCGCCGCCATCTGGAGGAGCTGTCATGCAGGTAGAATCTATTATTTTTGATATTGACGGAACCCTCTGGGACTCTCGGGAAATCGTTGCGAGAGGATATAACCGATGCCTGATAAATCTGGGTCATCCGGAGCTTCAGGTCACGGCAGACTACCTCACGAGTCTGTTCGGCAAGACCATGACGGAAATCGCAGACGCCATGCTTCCCTGCTACCCCGTTCCCCGGCGCTATGAAATCATGAACATGTGCATGGACTCGGAGCAGGAGCTGATGCAGAGCGATCCCTGCCAAATTGCCTTTCCCGGGGTTGTGGAGACTCTGCGCAGCCTTGCCGAAACCCATCGGCTGTTTCTCGTCAGCAATGCCCAAAAGGGGTATCCCGAGCTTTTGCTGGAGAAACTCGACGTTTCGGATCTGTTTGAAGGGGTGCTCTGCTTCGGAGATACCGGCGTATGGAAGGGCGAAACCATTCGGATGCTGATGGACCGCCACAAGATCGGCTCGGCGGTCTATGTCGGAGACACCCAGGGTGATCTGGAGGCCAGCCGCTATGCAGGCATTCCCTTTCTTTTCTGCCGGTATGGATTCGGCCACCCCACGGAATACGACGCTGCCATTGACACTTTTTCAGAAATTAGACAGTTCGTCCAAAATGTCTGATTTTGTCAAAATTATCGTTGCGAATCCCTCTGTTATCCTTTATACTGTTTTCCGAAAATAGATGGATGCAGGAGGTGAATCAGATGGTGTTTGAAATGCTGCGGGACATTCTCGCAGAATCGCTGGGATGCGATGAGGAGGAAATTACCCTCCGATCCGAACTGCGGGACGATCTGGGTCTGTCGGATGCAGAGCTTGAAAACGTGATGGATGCACTGTCCGGCGAACTGGGCTTCCGATATAACAGCGATGATCTGGAACGTGTTGCAACCGTCGGTCAGCTGGTCCGGCTGGTCAGTTCTCTGGTCTAAGGCAGCAGACTCCTCCTTCTTTTGGAGGAGTCTTTTGCTTTTATCGAAAGAATATTTTATTTTTCCGGCTTTTGATTGCGTAAAAAACCATTTTGTGGTATGCTAGAGGATAGAAGTTTATAATTACAACCAAAATGGAGATTTGATTCTATGTATGAACTGATTACCGAAAAAACCATGCCGGAATATGAGGCATTTATCCAGTCCCATCCCAAGGGACACTTCGCTCAGTCCTCCATGTGGGGCAAGCAGAAAACCGCCTGGAATTTTCAGGCCATCGCCGTCCGCGGTGACGACGGTAAGATCAAGGGCTCCATGGGCATCCTGATCCGCAAAGCCCCTGTTTTTCCTGCCAGTATGCTCTACTGCTGCCGCGGTCCTGTCTGTGATCTCGACGATCACGAAACCCTGACCCAGCTGGTGGAGGGCGCAAAGGATCTGGCCAAAAAATATCACGGCTATGTCATCAAAATCGACCCCGATGTCCCCGTGGAAAATACCGCATTCAAGCAGGAGCTGGAATCCTTCGGCTTCAAGTGTATGCAGCAGGGCAAGAATTTCGAGAGCATCAACCCCCGCTATGTCTTCCGCCTCAATGTCGAGGGCAAGACCGAAGAGGAGCTGCTGGCTTCCTTTACCCAGAAACACCGCTATAACATCCGCCTTGCCGGGCGAAAGGGTGTCGAGGTTCGGGTCTGCGGCAAGGAAATGGTCCACGATTTCACCAAGATCATGGTGGAAACCGGTATGCGTGACAACTTTGTCACCCGTGATGAGAGCTATTTCGCAAATATGCTGGACAATCTGGGGGAGCATTGCCGACTGTATATGGCCTTCCACGAGGGTCAGCCCATCGCAGGCACTCTCGCCATCTGGTTCGGTGATAAGGTATGGTATCTTTACGGTGCCAGCTCCAACTCCCATCGCAATCTGATGCCGAACTACCTGCTCCAGTGGGAGATGATCCGCTGGGCCGTTGAAAAGAAGTGCCGCATCTATGACTTCCGCGGTGTGTCCGGCGATCTGACCGAGGACAACCCGCTCTATGGCCTTTACAAGTTCAAAAAGGGCTTTAACGGCGACTTTACCGAGTTTATCGGTGAGTTTGATCTGGTGCTGAGCCAGTTCTGGTATGATTTTCTGAAGGTCGCCACCAAGGCATATCATAACCTCAACACCCTGCGCTATAAGCTCAAAAACCGCGGCTCTGACCCTGCGCATGAGGCAAAAAAAGCGGAAAACAGCGAATCCGCCGAGCATCATAATCCCAAAGAAAACTAAGACAGATACAGGGGGATTCCCACCATGAAACGATACTGGGTCGACCGTGCGGCACTGGGCCGCAACATTGACCTTCTCAAAGCCCGGGCCGGTGACGCCACCGTATTCGGTGTCATCAAAGGCAACGGCTACGGTCTTGGAACCGTAAATCTGGCGCAGGTGCTGAAAGAACACGGCATCGATCATTTTGCCGTCACCGATGTGCGGGAGGTCACAGACCTGCGGCGGTCGGAATTTGAAACGGAAAGCATTTTAATGATGGAAGGAACCTGCAATCGGCAGGAAATCGGAACACTGGTGGAAAACCGTGCCGTTCTCTCCGTCGGCTCAGCAGAGGATGCTCTGCGGCTGGATGCGGAGGCAAAAGCACGGGATCTCATCGCTGAGGCCCACGTCAAAATCGATACCGGTATGGGTCGATACGGCTTTCTTCCAACCCAGCTCGATGAAATTCTGCATCTTTACAGCGATTATCCCAACATCCGATTTACCGGAATTTATACACACTTTTTCAACGCCTGCAATCCCACCAGCACCAAAGCGCAGTATAAACAGTTTCATGAGACTGTCGAGGCCATCCGAAACGCCGGTATAGAGCCGGGAATGGTTCACTGCTGCAACTCAACCGCTTTCTGGCAGTATCCCGAAATGCACTGCGATGCCGTGCGAATCGGCTCTGCACTGCTGGGTCGGGTGAATTTCTCCGGAAATACCGGACTGACGGTCATCGGACAGTGTCAGGCGGAACTTGAGGAAATCCGCACCATCCCCGCCGGCCATTCCGTGGGTTACGGTGCAGGATGGGTCGCCAAACGGGAAACCCGAACGGCGGTGCTCTCTATCGGCTATTCCAATGGCTTTGCCGTGGATAAGGGCTATGACCTCTGGCGCACCAAGGACTGTATCCGGGGTGTCGCCCGCTACCTGAAGGCTTGGCTGAAGAAAAAAGCGCTGTATGTGACGGTCAACGGCAAAAGCTGCCGGGTGCTGGGTCACGTCGGTATGGTGAATATGGTCATCGATATCACCGACTGTGACTGCCAGCTGGGAGATATGGCGGTTGTCAATATCAATCCTCTGGTTCTCAAATCCGTAGACGTTGTATTTGAATAACTCCCTTCACTTCTTCCCCGAACTAGTCGTTCGGGGAAGATTTTTTGATGATCCCTCGCTATCCTCATATGAAAGAGCTTCAGATCTATGACTTTCTGCCATCCATTTGCCGGGTATGCTGCTCCAATACCGCCTCGGTCGCAGGCGAAATTTGCTCCGGGCCTTGCCCGTGGGAAACCTTCCCCTGATCCGACGCCGCCCGTGTGCTTGGCTTTTCCGAAAAACGCCGCCTCGGTCGCAGGCGAAATTTGCTCCGGGCCTTGCCCGGATTCGTGGGATTTTCCGAGTATTTCCCAGTAGAATGGAATGCACCATCTACCAAGGGGGAACCAACGATGCAATGTGCAAAACTCAAAACCTATATGGAAACCGGTCGGGTCGTCTTCCTTCCGGCCCGTGCCATCAAGCCCAACCCCGCCCAGCCCCGTCGAATCTTTGACCCTCAGGCTCTGGAGGAGCTGACGGAATCCATTCGCCAGCATGGTATTATTCAGCCGCTTTCCGTAAGACGAATTGGAACCACCTATGAACTCATTGCCGGAGAACGCCGCCTTCGGGCTGCCCAAGCCGCCGGACTTTCCGAAATTCCCTGCATCGTCATGAGTATGGATGACCGAGAGTCCGGTGTCGTTGCCCTTGTGGAAAATCTTCAGCGGCAGGATCTCGACTTTGTCGAGGAAGCACTGGGCATCTCCCGACTGATTCAGCTGCAAAATCTAAGTCAGGAGCAAGCCGCCCGAATGCTTGGAAAAAGTCAGAGCGCCGTGGCAAACAAATTGCGGCTTTTGCGCCACAGTCCGGAGGTTTTGCAGGCCATTCGGGCGGCCGGTCTGACCGAACGTCACGCCAGAGCCCTTCTCAAACTGGAAAATGAGCAGGAAAAACTCACGGCCATCGCCCAGATCTCCAAGCTCGGCCTGAGTGTAGCCCGTACCGAAGCCTACATACGCCAGCTTTTGGAGGGAACCCCAAAAGAAAAGCCCAGCCGAATCAACATCGGAGGATTTTTCAACAGTCTCAATCAGTCCCTTGCCCGATTCCAGTCCGCCGGTATTCCCGCCGTCTCCGAACGCCGGGAGACAGATCGGGAGATTGTCCTGACCATTACCATCCCAAAATAATGCCCAATTTTTAATTTCTTCCGCAAAGACGGCCTTCTTCCCCGCCCAGAGCCGGAAATCCCTTTGCATTCCACGGCAATCCGTGATAAAATAATTCCATTGAATATCATCATTCGGAGGGAGACTCATGCCTACGCTCATGCACCATATTACCGATATCGCCCGGTGTGCCGCACAGTTCCGCAGTGAAGAACTGGCCCCTCTGGGGCTGAAGGCCTGCCACGCCAGCTATATCGCCGCCATCTGTCAATCCCCCGGGATTACACAGGATCATCTGGCCCGAGCCCTTTTTATCAATAAAAGCAATGTGGCCCGGCAGGTGGTCATTCTGGAGCAGAGCGGATTTGTCGAACGGCGGCCCTGTCCGGAGGATAAACGGGCCATGCTGGTCTTTCCCACCCAAAAGGCGCAGGAGGCTCTGCCCCAGATTATGGCAATTTTCCGCCGATGGGAGGATTTTGTCGCACAGGATCTATCCCAGGAGGAACGCAGCCTGCTTGTCTCGATGCTGGATAAAATGATGTCCCGATGCGATGACTGGACGGAAAATCACTGATTTTCCCGCCGCATTTTCAAAGAAAGAACCGGTGAAATTACAATGCGTAAACAGAATTCCGGAGAAATGGGCATGATGAATCCCGACTCCAGACTCGCAATTTTTCTCGACCACTGCACCGCTCTGGTGCTGAACAATTTTTTATGGCTGATTTGCTGCGTTCCCATCGTGACGGCCGGTGCCGCCACCCGTGCCATGTACGCAAATCTCTATGCCCATCTCCATGATGAGGAGTGCAGCGTCCGCTCCTTTTTCCGCCACATGAAGCAGGACTTTTTCCCTGCCTGCGGGGTGGGTCTTGTGATGATTGCCATGCCCTTCTTCCTAATGGCAGATGTGGCTCTGATCTCTGCAAGCCTGCTGCCCGGAAAGATGATTCTTCTGGGGCTTGTCGGGAGCATCGGACTCCTGACTGCGCTCTTCGGCTCCATGTTTTTTCCTCTGATGAGCCGGGTGAATTTGTCCTTTCCCAAACTCGTGCTGACCTCCTTCTCCCTCAGTGTCGCCTTTCTGCCCCGGGTGCTTCCGGCCGCAGCACTGAACCTGCTTCCGCTGCTTGGAATGATGTTCCTTCCAAATGCCATGCTTCGGATCAGTGTCTTCTGGGCGCTGATGGGGTTTGCGCTCATCGCAATGTTAAACATAAAAATTATGAGGCCTGTATTTGACTGTCTCGAGTAACGTCTTCCCCCGGGAGCTGCAATCGCAGCTCCCGGGGGCTGTTTTTATAAATTTCGATTGAACATCCCCCGAAAATTGTCGAGCCGTCCAAAAACAGACGGGATTCCTTCTCCATTTTTAGCAATTGTCCTTGACAATCCCCCCATGGACAAGTAGAATAGCTATGGAATAGTGTGTGCTGCCTGATTGATCGGGCAGCGTTTGCTGATATCCGGCAATTTCGTCGGTGGTTGTTTGCAAAATTCGCCTCCGGGCGTTTTCTTTTGTGTCATTTTGGATTTTCGGATGGAATACCGGAAATTTACTTTGTCATTATACGGAACATGCTCAGGGGTCCCTTTGCACCATCCTCCGGTTTTGCCTAATTCTAACAAGGAGGTGCATTACAGAATTATGGAACCTTTGGAAATCATTATTCTCATCGTTGCAGTTGTGTTTGCGCTGGCAATCGGCTTTGCGCTCGGCCATATGTACCGGAAAAAGGTCGGCGAGCAGGCAATCGGCTCCGCAGAGGCAGAGGCTACCCGAATCATCAATGAAGCCATCCGCGGCGGCGAAAACAAAAAGAAGGAAATGCTTCTGGAAGCAAAAGATGAGATCCATAAATCTCGCACAGAGTACGAAAAAGAAGTCAAGGAACGCCGCGCTGAGCTGAGCAAGCAGGAGCGCCGGCTGCAGCAGAAAGAAGAATCTCTGGATAAAAAATCCGACGCTTTTGAGCGCAAGGAAGAGGATCTTAACCGCCGGCTCACCAGAGTCGCCGAAAGTCAGGCAAAGGCTGAGCAGCTCTGCCAGGCACAGACCGAAAAGCTGGAGGAAATCTCTCAGCTGACACAGGAGCAGGCCAAGGCCTATCTGCTGGAATCCCTTGAAAATGACGTCCGCCACGACGCTGCCATGAAGATCAAAGAGATCGAAACCCAGCTTAAGGACGAGGCCGAAACCAAAGCCCGGGAGGTCATCGCCACCGCCATCCAGCGCTGCGCCGCAGACCACGCCGCAGAAACCACCGTCAGCGTGGTTCCCCTGCCCAATGATGAGATGAAGGGTCGTATCATCGGTCGTGAAGGCCGCAATATCCGCACCCTTGAAACCATCACAGGTGTCGATCTCATCATCGATGATACCCCCGAAGCAATTACCGTCTCTTCGTTCGATCCTGTCCGCCGGGAAATCGCAAGACTGGCACTGGAGAAGCTGATTGTTGACGGCAGAATTCACCCCACCAGAATCGAAGATATGGTTGAAAAGGCCCGCCGTGAGGTGGACCGCACCATCCGTGAGGAGGGTGAACGTGCCTGCTACGAAACCGGCGTTCATAACCTGAACCCCGAGCTCGTCAAGATTCTGGGCCGCCAGAAGTATCGTACTTCCTACGGTCAGAATGTCCTGAACCACTCCATCGAGGTCGCACACGTTGCCGGCCTGCTGGCTGCCGAGCTGGGTGTGGATGTGGCAATGGCCAAGCGCGCAGGTCTGCTGCATGACCTCGGAAAAGCAGTTGACCATGAGATGGAAGGCAGCCACGTACAGCTGGGTGCTGAACTTGCCCGTAAATACAAGGAAAATCCTGTCATTGTCAATGCCATTGAGGCGCACCACGGCGATGTGGAGCCTAAGACCGTCATTGCAGTTCTGGTTCAGGCCGCCGATGCCATCTCCGCTGCCCGTCCCGGCGCCCGCCGTGAGAATGTGGAGAACTACATCCGCCGCCTGCAGAAGCTGGAGGAGCTGACCAATACTTATCCCGGTGTTGATAAGTCCTATGCCATTCAGGCAGGCCGTGAGATCCGCATTATGGTCAAGCCCGAGGTTGTCACCGAAGACAATATGATCCTGATGGCCCGTGACATCGCCAAGAAGATTGAGTCCGAGCTGGAGTATCCCGGCCAGATCAAGGTCAACGTCATCCGCGAGACGAAGGCTGTCGAATACGCCAAGTAAGCGGCGAGTCGCCGCAGACAATGCGTGCACGGTGCAGTGGTATTCGTAACTGCCCAGACCCGCTCGGTATCGGTCGGCAAGACCGACGACTACTGCATGCGCCAAGTAAGTGGCGAGTCGCCGCAGACACCTCGTGCGCAAGCTGGGCTATAATCGTTAGACTATTGGGTACCGCTCGATTCGGTCGGCAAGACCGACGACTACTGCGTGCGCCAAGTAGGCGGCGAGTCGCCGCAGACAATGCGTGCACGGTGCAGTGGTATTCGTAACTGCCCAGACCCGCTCGGTATCGTTACAAAACAGGAATCCCCGCTCCAAAAGGAGCGGGGATTTTTCATAGGATGGCACAAAGGGGCTTGACAAGTAAACTTGGTATTGCTATTATAAAGATGCACAGTAAACTTGGCATACGAAAGGAGCATTTCAAAATGACAAAAGATGAAATCTTGAAAAAAGCCCAAATGGAGCGTCCGAACCTACCAGATGAAATGGAACAGGATATCATGCAAAAGAGCAGCCATTGGGGAATGATTGTCGGTATTATCGTCTGCTTAATTCTCATGGTAATCAAAATGTATCTCAATCTACCATATCATGATTTATTCGCTGTATATTCATCTGTATTCTGCGGCCAATATGTATACAAATGGATTCGACAAAGAGACAAATTCCCGCTCGTTTGTGGGGTGTTCTGGGGTGCCTCTGCCGCGATCAATTTGCTTACCTATTTTTCTGAAATTCTGTAAGAAGGAATGTATCATTATGGATGAGAAGTTGGTTCTCAAAAACCATTTGAAAGAGGCCAGAACTGAGAAAAAGCTGTCCCAGCTCCAACTGGCCCAAATGGTCGGCGTTTCCAGAAATACCATCAGTTCCATCGAAACAGGCCAGTTTAACCCCACAGCAAAATTGGCACTGATTCTGTGCATCGCTTTGGATAAGAAGTTCGAGGAGTTATTTTATTTTTAATGCGCTGTTTTCGCATTGTCCGAATGAAAATTCAATTGCTGCAAAAAGACATAAAAACACGCCCCGTCCTGTTGGACGGGGCGTTATTCTTTGCTTTTACAAATCGAGAGGGTTTGGGCTGTTACGAACATCACCGCACCGGGCGCATATCAGCCGTCGGCCTTGCCGACTCGCCGGCTTAGCCTTCCTCGACGATGATCTCGCTGACTTCCAGACCGGGGTTGCGGCGGTTGGTGAAGTCAATGGCCCAGTAGCTGGTGTAAACCAGCAGATTATTTCCGTGGTAGTCCTCCAGCAGCTCTGCGTCGCTGCCCAGATTCAGGTCGGTCAGATCTCCGGTGTAGCGGTCGATCTTTCGGATTTCCTCATAGGGCAGGCTCTCCATGCGAAGATCCACGCCGTACTCGTTCTTCATCCGGTACTGGAACACATCAAACTGCAGCGTACCGACAACGCCCACGATAACCTCCTCCATACCGGAGTTCGGCAGCTTGAAAATCTGGATGGCACCCTCCTGCGCAATCTGCTCGGTACCCTTTACGAACTGCTTTCTCTTCATGGAGTCCTTGGCGGAAACACGAGAGAAATGTTCGGGGGCGAAGGTGGGAATTCCGGAATATTTGAACTTCTTGCCGGGGGTCGTGATGGTGTCACCGATGGAGAAAATACCGGGGTCAAACACACCGATAACGTCGCCTGCATAGGCTTCCTCGACAATTTCACGGTCGGCTGCCATCATCTGCTGAGGCTGAGACAGACGCATCTTCTTGTTGCCCTGCACGTGGAAATATTCCGCGTCACGCTCAAACTTGCCGGAGCAGATGCGCATGAAGGCCAGACGGTCCCGGTGGGCCTTGTTCATGTTTGCCTGAATTTTAAAGACAAATGCGGAGAATCCCGGGTCAAAGGTATCGATCTCGCCGCAGTCTGCCACACGGGCCAGAGGGGGCGGGGTCATCTTCAGGAAGGCCTCCAAAAACGGCTCGATGCCGAAGTTGGTCAGAGCAGAGCCGAAGAACACGGGGCTGAGGCGGCCGTTGCGAACCTCTTCCAGATCCATCTCCCGCCCGGCAGACAGCAGCTCCACATCGTCGATCAGCTGCTGATGCTTGCTTTCGCTGTCCAGAAGCTGGGCGACCTGCGGATCATACAGATCCACCACCTGCTTGCCGGCACGGCTCTTGCCGTTGACGCCGGAGAAGAACAGCAGCTGACCACCCTCCCGATCGTAAACGCCCTGAAAATCCTTGCCGCAGCCGATGGGCCAGTTCATGGCATAAGTCTCGATCCCCAGCTCCCGCTCCAGCTCGTCCAGCAGATCAAAGGGATCCTTCGTCTCACGATCCATCTTATTGACAAAGGTAAAAATGGGGATATGCCGCATGGCACAGACCTTGAACAGCTTTCTGGTCTGTGGCTCCACACCCTTGGCACCGTCAATGACCATCACCGCAGAGTCCGCTGCCATCCGGGTGCGGTAGGTATCCTCGGAGAAATCCTGGTGACCTGGGGTATCCAGAATATTGATGCAGAAGCCGTCATACTGAAACTGCATAACAGAAGAGGTAACGGAAATACCGCGCTGCTTTTCGATCTCCATCCAGTCCGAGGTGGCTGCACGGGAGTTCTTCTTGCCCTTGACCACGCCCGCCTGTGCGATAGCACCGCCATAGAGCAGGAACTTTTCGGTCAGGGTGGTTTTACCGGCGTCGGGATGAGAGATGATCGCAAATGTCCGACGGCTGCTGATTTCTTCTTGTAAACTTGCCATTGTATTTTCACTCCATAAAATCTGGTTTTTACGCGTATTAAATCACTTTACTTTATCATATTATTCCCTGCAATACAAGCTTTTTACAGCAGATTCATTAAAAAAGAGACCGCCTTTCGGCGGTCTCCTGTATTGGAATGGAATGTGTGTGCAAAGGTTTACTTCTTCACACCCTCGACAATGCCGTTTGCCAGACCGACCATACCCTGGATCTCGCTGGGAATGATGATCTTGGTTGCCTTGCCGTCTGCGACCTTCTCCATTGCCTCGATAGACTTCAGCTTCAGCACCTGATCGTTGGGTGCTTTCTCGTTCAGCAGCGCCATGGATTCCGCCAGTGCCTGCTGCACGGAACGGATCGCCTGTGCTTCGCCGTCTGCCTTGAGGATGGCAGCCTGCTTTTCAGCTTCTGCTTTCAGAATGGCAGCCTGCTTCTCGGCATCTGCCTTCAGGATGGCGGACTCACGCTCACCTTCTGCAATGAGGATAGCGGACTTCTTCTGACCCTCTGCCTGAAGGATCGCCTGACGGCGGTCACGCTCAGCCTTCATCTGCTTCTCCATGGAGTTCTGGATATCCTGCGGCGGCAGGATATTCTTCAGCTCCACGCGGTTGACCTTGATGCCCCAGGGATCGGTGGCAACATCCAAAATGGCGCGCATCTTGGTGTTGATGACATCACGGGAGGTCAGGGTCTGATCCAGCTCCAGATCGCCGATGATGTTACGCAGGGTTGTGGCTGTCAGTGTCTCCATTGCCATCATGGGCTGCTCCACGCCGTAGGCATACAGCTTCGGATCGGTGATCTGGAAGTAGACCACGGTATCGATCTGCATGGTGACATTGTCCTTGGTGATGACAGGCTGCGGGGGATAGTCCAGAACCTGCTCTTTCAGGCTGACACGCTTGGCGACCCGATCGAGGAACGGGACCTTCACATGGATGCCCACACCCCACACTGCACTGAACGCGCCCAGACGCTCAATGACATACGCACGAGACTGCTGAACGACGATGATGTTGGAAATGATGAGAACCAGCACGATCAGGATCAGCACAGCAATAAAAATCCACATAAATTTCTACCTCCTATTGTTATTTTACGGCAGATTCCTCTGCCAAAGAGACAAAAACCTTGACCCCCTCAATGCGGTCCACCCGAACCTGCACCCCTTCGGGCAGCGGCATACCGGTGGTGGAGCGGGCACTCCAGTCCATACCGCTGATGCGGACCTGCCCCAGTGCTGCCACATTGTTCACAGGCACGGTGACGATGCCGATGGAACCCACCACGCTGTCCACATTGGTGTGGATAAGACGGGGGTTGATATACTTGCGGACGATGCCCCGAAGACTTGCCAGCAGCAGGATCGATACCACAAGGAACAGCAGCACCTGAAGCCACAGAGGACCGCCCAGCAGTGCCGTCACAATGGCGGTCAGGGCACCGATGGCAAACCAGATGGATACCAGCGTGACGGTGATCCCCTCTGCAAACAGAAACACCAGCATGGCGATCAGCCAGTAAATTGCTTCCCAATTCATCGTGATCCCTCCTTATCCTTGGGAACGATATCCCATAAAGTTGTTAATCCTACTTTAGCAGATTCTATGAAATTCGTCAATTATTTTGTTCCGCAATTTGCAAAATTTTGTCATCTACTGAGCCGTTCATTTATACAGGCATCCGCTGTATGATATGCTGATATTCCCTTTGGTATTCCTATATCCATCCATCCTGAAATCCCCTGTAAACCCCGGCTGTTTTTGGAATCTGAAATGATTTCAT
>JARIAT010000003.1 GCA_029257715.1 Faecousia sp.
TTTGTCCAATGTTCATCAGGAGAAAGCATCCGGTTCCATAAGTGTTTTTCACCTCTCCCGGACAGAAACAGGTCTGGCCGAAAAGAGCTGCCTGCTGATCTCCCGCAGCACCGGCGATGGGAATGGGAGCACCAAAGTATTGTGCAAGCGTTTCTCCATACACACTGCTACTGGGTTTTACTTCCGGGAGCATCGAGCATGGAATATTCAATTCCCTCAGGATCTCTTCATCCCATTGAAGGGTATTGATATTAAAGAGCATGGTTCGAGAAGCATTGGAATAATCCGTCACATGGACTTTTCCACCGGTTAGATTCCAGATTAACCAAGTCTCCACAGTTCCAAATAGCAGCTCCCCAAGCTCCGCCTGTTCCCGTGCTCCGGGTATATTCTCCAGAATCCATCGGATTTTTGTGCCGGAAAAATAGGCATCCAGAACCAATCCTGTCTTCGATCTGATCTTCTCCGCAAAGCCCTTATCTTTCAATTGGTCACAGTATTCACTGGTCCGGCGGCACTGCCACACAATTGCATGGGAAATCGGCTCTCCGGTAATTTTATTCCATATAACCGTTGTTTCCCGCTGATTGGTGATACCAATTGCCGCAATCTGCGCGGCCGTTACGTCGATGTTGGCCATAGCCTTTTGCGCAACCTCCAGCTGTGTGGATAGAATCTCGTTGGCATCATGTTCCACCCAACCGGGCTTTGGGAAATATTGCGTAAACTCCTTCTGCGCAACAGAACAAATCTCTCCTTTTTCATTGAATAGAATGCAGCGATTGGATGTAGTTCCTGCATCCAAAGCCATGATATATCGTTCCATAACAAGCCTCCATTGATTGAGATTCAGACAAGAAAAGCGTGCCGAAAAATCAGCAGCCCCCTGCTGTCTTTCTGCACGCTGAATGAACTTTTGCAACCTTTGATAAAACCGGAAGTGGGGCCGGTAATTTGCACCCCAAGTATACCACAGTGCCACATCTGATTCAATCATTCTGGATAACATAAAGTCAGAATCTACAAAACAACCAGAATCAATCTTCTTTTTTGTACCAAGTGCCAATGAAAAAGACCGGTACAATCGTACCGGTCTTTTGATGTTTTAAGGATAATGATGTGCTGACCCGTCCGTTACGTAGTCTGCGTCTCAGAGGAAGGAATTGTTTTTACACCGAACACAAAATAAATGAGGTGGAAAAGCCAGACAATCGCAAGGACAATCCGTCCCACCGGAACTTTAGACATCATGATAAACCCGAATGCCATCAAAGCCGTAACCGTAATCAGTATTTTTGCTTTGGTTGCCACAGTCATTCCTTTACCTGCAACATAGCTCTCAAGATTCTTTTTATACAGTTTGGTACCAATAAACCATGTATGCAGCCGCTCTGAACTTCTTGCAAAGCAGAAAGCCGCAAGCATTAAAAACGGAAACGATGGCAGCAGCGGAACAACCGCACCCACTGCACCAACTCCCAGACCAACACAGCCAAGAATGATATAGACCATCTTTTTAATTTTCATTCTTTCTTACCTTTCGTGCTTCTTTTTTGGACTCAATCAAATGGCGAATCGCCAGAATTGGGTGATAAAAGATCATTCGAGGACCGGAAAACCGCATAACCATACGAATTTTTTCCCTCATTTCCGGCTTATAACAATGAACCTTACAATTATTACAGAATGTTTTCGTCTCCATAAATGGGCAATGATCGCTTCTTCTTCGGGCATAGGCATCCAGCTCCGCACACTGTGGACAAAGTCCGTTTCTGCACCCATGATTCTTTCTGCAATACAGCTGAATCATCAGCGAAACCACTTCTTTTTCCCGTTCCCGTTTGGCATTCAGATCCATCAGCTCATTCTCCCATGTTCCACTGAATAGCTCAAATCTACAATGCCCATTGTAGATTTCCGATGAGAAACGAGAACAACTGTCTTTCCTTTGCGTTCCTGATCCAAAGATTTCAGAATAACCGCTTCATTCAGGCTGTCAAGGTTACTGGTTGGTTCATCCAGAAGCATCAGCGGCGCATTGTGGAGGAAGGCACGAGCAAGTCCCAGTCGCTGACGCTCACCGCCGGACAGGGTATCACCCAATTCACCGACCGATGTATCGTATCCTTTGGGAAGCTTGGTAATAAAGTCGTGAACCGATGCCTTACGGCAAGCTTCCTCAATTTCTGCATCAGTGGCGTCCAGCTTTGCAATCCGAAGATTGTTGCGGATGGAATCATGAAACAGGTGGGTTTCCTGTGTCACAAAGCTTTCCATCTCTCTCAGATTCGAGGTGTTGATCTCATCAATCTGCTTACCGGAAATGGTAATCGTTCCCTTTTGAACCTCCCAGAACCGCATCAGCAGCTTGAGGAATGTAGACTTACCGCTGCCGCTTCTGCCGATGATACCGATGATCTGATCGGAAGGAAGATCAATGGAGAAGTCCGAAAGAATTTCCTCTTGGCCGTAAGAGAATGTAACATGCTTCGCCTCAGCTCCGGTGAATTCCACATTCTTTTTTCCGGTAATTTCTTCACAGACAGGGGTTTCCTCCAAAATATCCAGCACCCGATTTCCGGCTGCAAAGGTATTTTGAAGGGTGGCTCCCAGTGCTGCCAACGCAACAACCGGACCAAAAGAACCCATCATCGCCAGGGTTGCGATCACAGCACCTTCAAATCCGCAGAGTTTTGCCGATAAGAAGAGCATAGCCACATCAAAAATCAAAATTACCGTATTGGTAACTGCTGCATTGAGTCCGGAAGCATGCTTCATCCGCTGCTCATCCACAGACAGACTATCTGTCATTTTATTCATACGTACAACACGGTTTTCTCCCAATCCAAACTGCTGAATCTCCGGCAGTCCTCTCAGAGAATCCAGCATAAAACCGGCAAGCTGACCGGTCTTTCCGCGGAAATTTGCACCATTGGAGCCACTGAGTTTTGATGTTATCAGAGGAATAACGACCCCAACCACCATATAAGCAGCCAGCGCAAGAATTCCCAGTTCCCAATGGAACGACCCGATGAACAGCGTCATAACAATTGTGAAAAGTGCTGCAATGCAGATCGGAGAGATGGTGTGGGCATAGAATACCTCCAGAAGTTCGATATCAGAGGTAATCATGCTGATAAGATCACCTTTATCTCTTCCTTCCAGCTTAGCAGGTGTCAGCCGACGCAGCGCACCGAACACCTTATCCCGAATCAGCGCAAGAAGTTTAAACGCGATATAGTGGTTGCAAGACTGTTCTGCATAACGCAAAATACCGCGGGCCAGTGCAAATAGCGCAAGACATCCAAAAATCAGTCCCAGAGAGTATTCTGGGTTGATTCCCAAAATCTTCAAAACGGCAAACCCGCCGAACACCGTTAAAAATGCTGCGCAGAGGTGACCGATCAATCCCATCAGCACTGCAAGAATCATGTATCCTGTCAAAGGTTTCACAAGGCCGACCAGACGGCCCATCACCTGAAATCCATTTCTTTTCATACTCTGTCTTCCCTTCTGTAATGCTCAAGCTCCTGCTGGGTACTCCACAGTCTGGCATAGGGGCCATTTTGTGCCAAAAGCTCCTGATGGCTTCCGGCTTCGGCGATTGTTCCCCGATCCATCGAATAGATTTTGTCCGCACCTGTAACATTGGCCAGACGGTGGGAGATCAAAATGACCGTTTTAGTCTTCGCCAATTCCGTAATCTGGCGCATCATATCATTTTCACTCTCCACATCGATGTTGGAGGTTGCTTCGTCGAAAACATAAACGGGGCTGTCATGCAGCAGCGCCCGTGCCATTGCAAGGCGCTGGCACTGTCCTCCGGAAAGATTGGATGCTTTCTCCTGAAGAACGGTATCAAGACCTTTCTCACTTCTGAGGAATTCCGCCAGATGAACTTCTTCCAGTGCTGCCCAAAGTTGGTTGTCATCTGCATTTGGATTGCCCATCAGAAGATTTTCGCGTACCGTACCCTTGAACAGATAGCTTTGATGGCTGACGTATGTGACGGATTTCATCAGACTTTCCTCGGAGATTTCCGAAAGAGATACGCCGCCTACCACAACAGAGCCGTCATATCCCTTGTTGCGCCCCATCAGAATCGAAGAAATTGTAGATTTACCGCAGCCGCTTTCTCCGACAATCGCAGTAAAACTTCCCTTCGGGAAGTCGAGATTGATCCCCTTTAAAATCGGGCGATCTTTTTCATATGCAAAATGCAGATCCCGCACTGTAATTGTGCAGTCCGAGGGGAACAGAACTGTCTTCTTCTCCGGCTCTTTCAGATCCAGCAGTTTAAAAATCTTATCAGAAGCTGCCATACCGTTCATCGCCACATGGAAAAACGAACCAAGCTGCCGCATCGGCAGAAAGAAATCTGCCGAAAGAAGAATAATCAGAAGACACCCTGCCAGATCCACCCGATTGGAGCGGAACTGCAATACCGCAAGGATAATTCCCAATGCTGCACCGCCATATGCTACCAAATCCATGATTGTAATGGAGTTGAGCTGCATAGAAAGGACCTTCATTGTAATCTTGCGGAACTTCTCAGACTGTTCGTTCATTTCCTTGTGCTTGAACTCATCCGCTTGATAGATCTTCATGGTTGTTAATCCTTGAAGATTTTCCAGAAATGTATCTCCCAGTGCGGTATATTGATCCCAATACTTGCCCAGAAGCTTTTTGGCCCAAGTCTGAACTGCCGCAATGGTGACCGGAATCAGAGGTACGCACAGGAGCAATGCCAGTGCAGAGGGAAAATTCACAAAGCTCAGCACAATGAACAGCGTCAGCGGTGCCAGCATGGAATAGAAAAATTGCGGCAGATATGCCCCAAAATAGGTCTCCAGCTGGTCAACGCCTTCTGTGGCGACCTGTACAACTTCACTGGTCTGAACCTGTTCCTTATAGGAGGTTCCAAGTGCGAGAAGCTTTCGGTAAATCTTCTCTCTCAGGGTTCTCTTGACCGTTCTGGAGGACATATAGCTCATCCGGCTGGACAATACTGTGCAGGCAAACCGGACTGTAATGGAACATGCAAGTACAATCGCAGTCAATTGATATGCACTTGAATCCGCTGTATGGTCGTACATTTTTTGCAGCAAAACAGCAATGGAGGACATCATGGCAATGTTTGCAATCAGCGAAATCCACTGACAGATTACATTGCCTGCAACATATTTTTTACTTTCTTTTACTGTGCCGATCAGGCGCTTGTTTATCATCATTTTTAAACCTTCTTTAGCGAAATATGTACATATTTATTATAAAATTCCATTTCTCCATAGACACGGAAAACGAGAGTGTACCCACTCTCGTCTCCCGAAATCTTTGTAAGAAGGAATAATTTTTTATTATTTAGACCAATGCTGCACCCAGTGCCTTGCAGCTTTCAAGGGCATCATCATCCGGAGTTTCCTGACAAATTACGCACTCATAAGCCAGTTCTGCACCGGCATCCCGGCAACTGCTCTCCCACTGACGCATCCATTCGCCGTCGCCCCAACCGTAGGAGCCAAACAGCGCAATCTTACGGCCCTTGAGATTGGACAGGCAGCTCTCAAACATGGGCTCAAACTCGCCCTCTTCAAGAACCTCATCGCCCATTGCGGGACATCCGAACGCTACTGCATCATACTCATTCATCATGTCTGCGGAAAAATCGGATGCACCGAAAATAACAGCTTCTCCGCCATTTTCTTTGATGCCATCGACGACAGCCGCCGCCATAGCCTCGGTGTTACCTGTGCCGCTCCAAAAAACAACAGCAATATTAGACATAGTGATTCATCCTTTCATTTTATCAGCCGGCAACGGCCAGCTGTTCCATGCTTCGACCATTTCTCCATTGAGCGCAATAGATAGCCGTGCATTTTCTATACTTGTCGAAGGTTTTCTGTGCCGCTTCTGCATCTCCATAAACCTTCCAGCAGCCGACGCACTTATGATTACATCCCTTGTTTTCAATAAACGCACTGACATCCTCTGGCGGATATCCCAGAAACAACCCAACCTCATGGGGAAACTCCCCTTTTTCCTGAATTCTTCCCATCAACTGACAGATACAGGGTTCCAGCCGGATATCATGGTAGCCTCTTCGCTGTAAAAGCGCAACTGCCGTTTTATCCTCAAAGACCTTAGCTAAATCTTTGGGACGAAATACATAGATCAGTGCCTTTCCGTTTTCGTGCCGAAGCAACAGGGCTCTGATTCCTTTTTTTGTCAGAATCCTGTTGATCTGGCGCATATCTTCCTGAAGCTGCCGGATCGATTCATAGGTGCAGGTAAACATACTGCCCGGCTTTATCCCTGCCAGTGTAGGAGAACAATTCCGAATGATGAGTCCTTCTGACATAATACATCCTTTCTCGCTCAACAGAACGTCCGATTGATGCAACGGCCACTAGGTTAGTTGTAACTAACCTTAGAACTTTTATCAAGTTAGCATCTGCTAACCGTGTATTAATATACCCGACGCATCAGTATTTGTCAACTACTTTTTCTTATATTTTCGATAAATTTTATCAATCAGCTCGGCTGAGATTCAATTTGTCAAGGGTAATTTCTGCAATAGAGAATGAATATCGCAATGACTCTGATTGGACGGAAGTAATATACTGAGGGAGCTAGGAGCAAGATTTCTACAAGGTAGATTCTCAAAAAATCAGATTGAAGGCTGGAAAAGACCACGATATGATAAAGAGAGAGTGGTAACTAAATCAAAATAAATTGAACAGGTTCGATCGGGTGAGGATTATAAAAGCGCAACAATTATTTATCGTATTGCAATAAATAATTGTTGCATTTTTATGTTTGTAGTGGTATAATGCAAATATCAAATAGAAAGGGTGATCTGTATGGAACAGAAAGCACTTGCCAGATGGCTGAAAGGAATCTTGATCGGAATTGCGATATGTGGGATCGTGGTCTATTTTCTTTTGATACCCGAATATGGCGGAAATCTGCGCTCCATGTATCCAGAGTTTGCAGGTCGCTACTGGCCGTGGGTGCTTTTTATCTGGGTATCTTCCATTCCGTGTTTTATTGCCGTGGGACTGTGCTGGAAGATTGCGTCCAATATCGGGATGGATCGATCTTTTTCTATGGAAAATGCAAAGCTGCTGAAGTGGATTGCCCAACTGGCACTTGGAGATACCTGTTATTTCTTTATTGGAAACCTCGTCTTGCTGGTTCTCAATCAAAGTCATCCGGGCGTTGTACTGTTTTCCATGCTGATTGTGTTTGCAGGTGTGGCCGTGGCGATTGCAGCCGCAGCACTGTCTCATCTTGTGAAGAAAGCAGCAGATCTACAGGAGCAGAGCGATCTGACCATTTGAAGGAAGTGCATGATATGGAAGGTCAAATTATTTTTAATATTGACGTCATGCTCGCCAAACGGAAGATGAGCGTGACAGAACTTGCAGAACGGGTTGGAATTACCATTGCAAACATCTCCGTTCTCAAAAACGGAAAGGCAAAAGCGTTGAAAATTACTACCCTGACGAAGCTGTGTGAAGTCTTGGATTGCCAGCCAGGAGACCTGTTGGAATTCAGAAAGGGCGATGAAGGTGAAGCATAAAAAACTCCTTGTGGGTTACTTGGTTTCATAGTTGCTGTAGTAGCTCTGGTATAATGTGTGGGCCATTTGTGGTAGTATAAGCCGAAAATCGTGTTGAAACAGAACAAGAAAATCCTGGAAACCTTTGTACTGTAGTTCTTGCGATAGTTGTCAATAGATTGAAAAACGCATCTAATATTTGTATTTCTCTTTGAAAGTGAGGTATGATAGCATGTTTTTTACTGTGTGCACAGGAATTGGAATTTTGCTTATTTTAGCGTTGATCGGATTATTTATTTTATTAAGGCACGATTCCTTAAAATCTGAAAATAATAAAAGAGTATATATTGTGATAGGGGGACTGCAAGCGGTTCACGCAGGATTGTATTTGACAGGAATATTGGATAAAATCGCTCAAACAAATGTATACATTGCATTTGGAATTTGTTCCATTATTTCCATCATATGTATTGTGATGTCTGGTTGGATGTTGCTACCTTTTTCAAAGTTTAAGCATGGAATAAAATATCTGCTTATGTTTATTGCTATACTTCAAGTGATTAGTACAATTATTATATTCTTGTTGCCCGAAGCAGGTATTCCACCATTAATCCAGTTTTAAATACAAAATGGAAGTGATTACCTAAAGTGTTAAATCTATTGTGATCAATCTAACACTCCACAAAGCAGCATCACCTATGCAAGCAAGCTGAGAGCTGCTCACATAGGGGCGGGAATCCCTACCCTATTATAATATAGCTCGCACCAAAGCATAGTTATGGTTTCGTCTCTCTGGCAAGGCTTAAAAGATTTACACCTGCACAATCAAAAAAGCACGGCCCATACTCTGAAATTTGGAGTATGGGCCGTATTTTGAGCGTACCTATTGTCGCCGATATTTCCTCGCTCAGCTGAGAATAAATATCAAGCTGTAGGGAAGCTGTAACGACATTGGTGTACAGTGGGAGAACCCCAATTCTTGCAAGCTGTTCAAAGACAGATGTTTTGTTTATAAGAGAACTCCTTTCAGATTTTGGTTAGGTATAGCTAACCAAAGCGTTTTATAATAAGGTAGCGTTTTTTGCTGCCTTATACTCATTCATTATTTTAAGGGATCACCGTTATCAAGAATATGAGGCGGCCAGCTGGCAGCCGGCTTTCCTTTTTGTAAAAAGCAGCAGCCATCCCCGTCAGCAAGTACTTTTTCTCGTCGCAGGGAAAGCCCCATAATGCCATAAGTCACATAATCCAAATTACACATATATGGCATATACTCTTCATAGCCCATCTTTACTGCAAAATTATATACTGGGCAGAGAAGATTGCGAAAATTGATTGCATAGACAGAATCAGGAGGCATCGTCTGAGTTTCAAAGCTTCCGGGATACTTAACAGCATTCGCAGCATTTTTCATCTTTCTTATGGAGCAGTTTAGTTCCACAGATTTTCATTATATCACCTGCTATTTTCCGCACAAAAGCAGGCTTTTTTGTATGAAATCGTTCAAAACAGGTCGTACTCAGTTGTCCCCATTCATTTGTAGAAAGTCCGTAAGGCTTTGCAGCAAGCGCCAGTGCCACAAAGTAGTATACACCAGTTAAATTTTCGGTATCGCTGACAGCACCACCGCCGATATACGGGAAATTTTCCAGCATTTCCGTTTCGTAAATATTCCATACTTCCTCTTTTATTTGGGAATACTCCTTATTAAAAATTTTTCGAACTCCGGCTTTATCAGCAGAAAGTAGCGATCCATTTCTTTTTTGAGGTGTCCTGTCTTGTTTTTGTAGTATTCGTGCATTTTTTATTTCTCTCCTTCCTGCATCAGCGCTAAAATCCCGACTTCATACACTTTTGCTACCTCCGCCATACAGCGAATGATTTTATCACGATCGGTTTCATCCAAAATGAGCTTTTCAAGGATTGAAAAGTAACCATCCATCAAAAGACCCATGGTATCAATGGACAGAGGATGAATATTGCGTACTGAAGTACTGGCTTCAGACGCACTTCGGGAAATATTGCTCTCATTACGCCGCTGTAGGCTACGAAAAAATTCTCATACTTTATCCCTTGCGAACAAGAAATAATCAATCGCATTGCGTCCCTGTGTGCAAGCAGCGTACATAGGAATTTGTGGTTTGCAAAGTATTAGAGTAATTGGAAAAGTTCTAACACCTCAATATCAGCAATCACTATCCTGGGTAAAAAAAGCAGCAAGTTCATTTTGGGAATACTCATTCCACTGCTCATTCCATTTTATCTTTCCGTTTTCGACAAAAAGAAAGTAATTACAACATTTCTGAATCAATTCAGGATCGTGTGTGATAATAAAAATTGTTTTACCTATCTTTTGCAACTTCTCTATTTCATCTGCAACTTTTTCCATATGTCTGAAATCCAATCCACTTGTTGGCTCATCAAAAACCATAATCTCACGTCCCGAAGCCACTGCACTTGCTATCGCAACACGTTGCTGCTGACCACCTGATAAGGACATAGGGTGTCTTTGCTTCAGATTTTCAATATTCAAATCCAGTAAGATCTGTTCAGCAGTTGCCTGGTTTTCAACATCACCATCCATACTGAGTATGACTTCATCCAGCACGTCCTCAGTAAATAGCTGATGACTTGGATTTTGCATTACCATATAGCACAAATTCAATCTCTGTTTTCCAGAATAGGTTTTCCCGTCCATATGAATTTCACCAGAAGATTTTTTTTCAAGTCCACATAGGCAGCGTGCTAATGTAGTTTTTCCCCCACCATTATTACCAACAATCCCAATGACACTTCCTTTGGGAACAGAAACAGAATCAATCTGCAGTGCCGGCTGTTTTCCATACGAAAAATAAAAATTCGACATAGTGATCTGTTTATCTGATAATATTGCAGTTTTATAGTGCTGCTTAAAATCAATCGGGAAGCGTGAACGGAGTCCC
>JARIAT010000047.1 GCA_029257715.1 Faecousia sp.
ATGCGGATACAATTGAAACATCCATGCGCTATGGCAGTATGACCTCGTGTTGGTATTTTAATTATGATTCTTTGGTAATATTCTTCAATCAATATGAGCTGGGTCCGTACGCTTCAGGGATCATCAAAGTCGAGGTTCCGTACCGAAAACTATCTGGAATTCTGAGGGAAGAATTCTTTCCGGAAAAGCATGATCAATGCACTGGAAATTTGAGAGTCGTAACTGATTTGCAGGGGCAGGCGCCGATCTCATGTGTGATTGATCCAGAAGGCAGCCAAATTTATATTCAAGCTGATGGGCTGGTTCAGAGCGTTCAAGTATCTGAAATTCTGTGGGTAGATGAAATTCCGGTATCACAGTCGATGATGATTTCGATTGATCAAATGGACCAACAGGATGCGTTATCGCTGACGGGTGGATTCGATGATGAAACTCGTTCCTTTGCGATTGAATATACCAATGATTGCGGTGAGAGAATCGTATATTATATTCATCCGGAAGGTCTTACACAAACTCCATGAGCTTCAGCAAAAACTCACTCCTGAAAAATGGGGTGAGTTTTTGCTTATAATAACCAATCACAGTTTGGAAGCAGTCAGGGAATTGGTCGATCTCGTTTTCTCTCCAACGCAACAAAATAAAAATTTTGTTGCGTTGGACGTTCGTTTGTGTTATAATATGGGTGTCAGAGATTTTAGGACGGCCTTTGGCCGGATTATCACAATCCCAGTATCTTTGACTCTTCTTTATGTCCTAATATTCTAAACCATCGATCAATCATAATCATCTTTCTATTTTATGATTTCTGAAAAAATAATCGATCATTCTCACTCACTTTAGGAGGTTTTCTATGCAGCAAAAATTTTCCGACTGTCCAATGATTCTTCGGGATTTTTTATCCTATAACGAAACCATCAAAGCCCAATCACCCAAAACAATTTCGGAATACTATCTTGATCTGAGAATGTTTCTGCGTTTTATCAAACTGATGCGGTGTGAACTGAGTGTCACTACCCGATTGGATGAAATCGACATCAAAGAGATTGATTTAGACTTTATTCGTTCCATTACAACATCAGATGTCTTTGAGTTCCTCTCTTATCTGGCCAATGAACGAATCCCAAACCCAGATGTTGCTTATCCGGAACATGGGATCGAAGCTGCAGCTAGAGCCAGAAAGCTTTCATCCATCAAATCATTTTACAAGTACTTGACTGTTCGAACCAAGCAATTACAGAATAATCCTGTGGCAGATTTAGAATATCCAAAGCTTCGGAAAAGCCTTCCGAGATATCTTACACTCGAGCAGTCTTCTGCGCTCCTGCAAAGCGTCAGCGGCACGAATCAGAAACGAGATTATGCGATTTTGATGCTGTTTTTAAATTGCGGAATCCGACGCAGCGAGTTGGTGGCACTGAATTTGAATGATGTCTATGAGGATCGAATTCGGGTGCTTGGCAAAGGCAATAAGGAACGGTTTGTTTATTTTGGGACATCCTGCCGCAATGCGATAGATGATTATCTGGAAGAGCGAAATCAAATGGAGCTGTCAGACAACCGAGCGCTGTTCGGCTCCAGAGATCATAATCGCATCAGCGTATCGGCAGTTCACCGTCTTGTCAAAAAGGCCCTGCTGAAAGCCGGATTGGATGCAGATCAATTCTCTGCCCATAAGCTGCGTCACACAGCGGCAACACTGATGGTTGCCAATGGTGTCGATGTGAAGACTGTTCAGGAAGTCCTTGGCCATGAAAATCTAAATACGACGCAGATTTATACCCATATTGAAAGCTCTGAGCTGAAAATTGCTGCTGAGGCCAACCCGATTTCCAAGTTGAATATTTTCAAAAAGAGCGACACAAAAAACGAAGAAAAATTGATTGAATATCCAGATGCAACTAATAGTTGACATGATTTTTTCATAAAAAGTTAGGAGAATAGAAATGTCGATTGGACAGAGAATCTCGACTCTGCGTAAAGCTGCCCATCTATCACAGGGAGATTTGGCACAGCAGCTGGATGTATCACGTCAGGCGGTTTCCAAATGGGAAAATGACCTATCTGTACCGGATACAGAGAAGCTAATCGAATTAGCCGAGCTTTTTCATACGGAAGTTCAATATCTTGCGACGGGTGAAAAGCCGATTTATGAGCATCCGGTCGTGATCAACATGGTTGAAAAAGTAGATAAAGTGGTTGAAAAACCTGTGATCCGGCATGTTACAAATGTTCAGTACATCCGCAATCCGCTGGAATATGGAGTTGTCGCTGTCGTTTGCTTTTTGCTTGGGATTTTGATTGGATGTCTTCTGTAACATATTCGAGGTTATGCAGGATTTAACAAAAAAGGGGAACTGTAAAAAGCAGTTCCCCTTCCCTATTGGATTATTGAATTTTACAGCGCAAATTCGATGGCTTCCCGAATGTTTCTGACACGGAATATTTCCAGATTCTGCGGTATCTCAACAGAATCTGAACCCATTTTCGGAATGATACATTGTTTGAAACCAATTCGGCTGACCTCTTGAAGTCGTTGAGCCAGATGATTGACCGCACGGACTTCCCCTGTTAGACCTACTTCACCAATGGCAGCCAGTGTTGTGGGAATGACTTTTTCCCGATAGACCGAGGCAACAGCCAGAATTAATGGAAGGTCCGCAGCCGGTTCATCCAGACGCAGGCCGCCGACAACATTGATATAGGCATCATAAGACCCGAGGTTCAGCCCTCCCCTTTTTTCAGCCACAGCAAGCATCAGTACAGCGCGATTGTAATCAAACCCATCCGCAGCCCTTCTGGGGACATTGAAACTTGTTTTTGTAACGAGTGCCTGAATCTCGGCCAGAACAGGCCGCGTTCCCTCCATCACACAGGCAACACAGCTTCCAGGCGCATTATCCGGACGCCCCTGAAGTAGCATTTTCGAAGGATTCGGAACTTCAATCAGCCCGGACTCTCCCATTTCAAAGACACCAATTTCATTTGTAGAGCCAAATCGGTTTTTTCCTGCCCGAAGCAGCCGATAGGAGGAGTGATTATCTCCTTCAAACAGAAGTACACAGTCAACCATATGCTCCAAAACCTTTGGGCCTGCAATTGCACCGTCTTTGTTGATGTGTCCGACGACAAATACGGTAATACCCTCCTGCTTACTCAGCTGCATCAGACTCATAGTGCAGTCTTTTACCTGAGAGACCGACCCGGGAGAAGATTCATTTGTCTCATTATAGAGGGTCTGGATGGAGTCTGCAATCAGAATATCCGGCTTGATTGTTTCTACCGCCTCCACAAGCTCAGACATGCGGGTTTCAGACAGAACATAGAGATTTTCAGAGTTCACTTTCAGCCGCTCTGCCCGAAGCTTCAGTTGGCGCTCGGACTCTTCTCCTGAGACATAGAGCACATCACGCTCTTTGCAGATATTTGCGCAAATCTGGAGAAGCAATGTAGATTTTCCAATTCCGGGCGCACCACCGACCAGAACCAGACTTCCCTCAACTGCGCCTCCACCCAATACACGATCCAGCTCCCCCATACCGGTATCAAAGCGGATTTCGTCACCGGTATCGACCTGATGAAGCTTTTTAGGCGTTCGGCTCATTCCAACCGGAGCGGATTTTGCTCGTCCAGGAGCGACTGGTTTTTCAATATGTTCAACAAGTGTATTCCACATCCCGCACGCAGGACATCGTCCCTGCCACTGCGGTGTCTCGTTTCCGCAGGATGAGCAATAAAATACCGTTTTTTGTTTTGCCATCGTATATTCTCCTTTGGGATGTCGTTTTGTGTATTATACCAACATTTGTTCGTATGGTCAAGAATTTGCAACTGTGTTTTCGGGGAGTGAAATCCGCTGTGCCAGCGCGCTCGCCAAAATTCCGCATAGTTTTTTCTGATAATCTTTATTTCGAAGAAGGGCTTCCTCCCTTGGATTTGACAGAAAACCACATTCTACAAGCACCGCCGGACAAGAGATATGATTCATAAGATAAACACTGTCTGCTTTTTTACAGGTTCTGTAACTTCCAGGAGAAAGTACAGCAGACAGCTTTTCCTGTATGTTCCGAGCCAGCTCTTCACTTCCAGGGGTATTGGCGTAAAATACTTGGGGCCCTGAAAATTTAGAATCTGAGAATTGATTTTGATGAATGCTGACAAGAACAGCATTGGGATATTGGTTTACGAAATTTACCCGGTTACGTAAATCCGACCGTTTTTGCTGGCGAATGGTCTCCCCTTCTGTTGCCAGCGAATCCGGAGTTTGACGGGTCATTGCAGTTTCATATCCGAACAGGCGCAGCATAGGACTCAGACGTTTAGCGATCTCCAAATTCACGGTACGTTCCAAAACTCCGGTACAGGATGTGGCTCCGCCGTCAATTCCGCCGTGTCCTGCATCGATAACAATCACCGTTTCCTCAGAGAATGCTTGTTGACTGCTTACGGCAGTAACTGCGTTTGTAATGCCAGCAGCGATAAGCAGACACACACTTGCCACGTAGCAATAAACAAAGGCATATCGTTTCAGAAATTCTCTGGTTTTCATTTTGCACCACCTTCCTGTGCTGGAGTTTATGCGAACCTTTCAAAAAAATGAACCGCAAAATTACTGCGGCATAGAATGACACAGAACGACTTGGTCGTAATTTTTTTCAGGAGGAATTTCTGTGAAACCAAGAACAAAACAGCCAAAGCGTCCTTGCGGTGATGGATGCTATGGAAAAATGCCGGCCTGTGCGCCGTTGGCAACTCCCTATGTTCCCTATCAGATGGAAAATCCGCCACAGTATGATGCCAGAAAGGCGTTCGTTCGAGGTACCATTTACCCGGGATTGGATCTACCATTCATGGGTATGGTAAACAATCGTCTGAAGCCCGATACGCTGAAATCTCAGATTCAGACGCTGGCATTTGCCGTGCAGGAGCTGTCCCTCTATCTGGATACGCATCGAGAAGATACAGAAGCACTGGAGATCTATCGAAGCTATCAGAAAATGCTTCAGGAACTGAAG
>JARIAT010000017.1 GCA_029257715.1 Faecousia sp.
AATCGTACACTGATTAAAATAAGTGAAAGGAGAATAATGGACATGAAAATATTTCTGAAAACAGCAGTTCCAATTTTAATTGGCTTCCTTATTGCCATGACACTGATGGCAATTATGATCTATTTCGGATATACTGAGGCCTATGCTTCGAATATAGAAACACTGACCGTGAAAATGGTGGGAATCCCTATCTATGAGCTTACGAAAACCGGTGCAGAATATACGGGAACAGCACTGGGACCTAATATGGGAATCATTTGCGCAGTTTTCATTCTGCTTAGCTTTTGTGTCGGCGGCGTCATCGGTGCAATCAAGAAGGCACATAAATAAGCGTTCGACTAATTCCGATTTTCTTAACAGATAAAGATCACCAGACCTTGAGGGACGTTTTGCCTTTCAAGGTCTTTTTCTCCAGAAAGGGCGCTGCGGATCAGGGGAAATTCTGAAAAGGGAAATTTGTCCGAATCGGCTGCGGGGATGATTTTTATAGATAAATCAATACCTGTCGCTGTTCAGCGGCAGGTATTGAAAAGCGGTCGAATATTATGCAGGGAAAGGAAATTATATCCAATCAGCATTTTTTACGAAGCTGCATCAAAATCAGAACAATGGATACACCCAAAAGCAGATGTCCAATACCTGCTATTCCGGAAATTGAGGCATTGAGAGCAGCAGAAATTTCGCGGCCCATTACCTCCAGAATGCCCCGAATCAGGAATGATATGGTGGTGATATTCAGTCCGATATGATAGAGTATAAGAATTTTTTTCGTATTTTTATCGGTAAAGAGAAAGCTTTTCTCAAGGAGAAGAATCAGTAGAAAAAAAGTCATACCCAGAATAAAATAGTGGGTGTGCAGGACAGAAAGCTGTGTGCTTCCGCTAAAGTTCATCCATTTTGTAAACTCACGGTAGAATATGCCGCAGATCATGGCCAGTACCGCATAGATTGTGGCTGCGTTTATGTAGCGTTTCATTTTTGTTCTCCGATCATGTAAAATTGTGCCGTGAACGTGTATGGGATCACGGTTCGCAGACGATTGTGGTTGTTTCAGCACTGCTTGTGGGCCGTACATGCCTTGCCGTAATTTACGCCAAACAGAATTCCGGCCAGTAGCAGCGATGCGCCAAGTCCTGTATAAAAAACCGCAATAAACCGCTCTGGCGCAAGGCCGTATGCACGAATCGAGATACCTCCGCCCATCATTACGGCCATGATGATGAAGGATTTTACATCAAAAAATTTCAGAAAAAACTGTCGGTTTTCTGAGTAAGCGGTGATTCGTGCGGTGTGTTTTTTGACCAGCTTTCCGAATACAAAAATCTGAAAACAGGCAAATACCATTCCGGAAAGAAGACCGTTGAGAATGCTGATATATTTGGGATAGGCAAGAATTCCGATCCGCAGGACATTGAAGCCCGCAATAGCCCAGACAATGCAGGCAATCAGTAAGAGGGTATGTTTCTTTACTTTCATCGTATAATCTCCTTTTATGAACAATGTTCATTTAAATTCAAAAGAATATCCCACAATTCTGTGGGTATTCCTTAGTAAACGGTTTTTTGAATCAGTTTTAAAATAGGGTCTGGGTTATAATTCTCCTGAACGAACGAGGAAAGGATCAGAGAAAACAAAATTTCAGCAAAAAGTGTCTCTGTAAACTGATCGTTAAAAGCATCCGGCCGAATTTTGGGGTCGGCGGACAGGGCGGTGCAGAGAATCTGCCGGACGTGTTGCCAGCTTTGGTGCATTTTTTCTTTTCCGGATTGTCTCTCTAAATTCAAGAAAGCAACGGAATGGAAGGTAAAAAAGCCGGGATAGGTTTCCTCGCCATAGGCCATGCGTTTGTAAATCCAGATTACAAGATTCTGAATTCCAGACATGACCGAGGGGTCGTTTGGACGACAGAAAATATCATTCCAGATATTTTCAACAGTGGCGGTAATTAAATCGGATTTGCAGTCGAAATAATTATAGATTGAGCCAACAGATACGTCACACACATTTGCAACAGAGCGGATATTGATGCTTTCCAAGCCCTGCTGCTTGACGAGCAGCGTACTTTTGGCAAGGATTGTTTCTTTTGAAAGGAGTGCATGCCGCATAAGATCACCTCATTCTGAACGATGTTCATTATAGCGGATTTGATTCTATTGTTCAAGTAGCAATAGAGATTTTTTCGGGAAATTTTTGCCGGCCGGATCGTTTGCGTCCGCAGAAATCGGAAAATGTATGAAATCCGACGATGGAATACCCGTCCTAGTTCTGAAAAGATTGTATTTTCTATGAATTGACATCTTTTGCAATCCATTTTATACTTATAAAACTTATTAAGAATGTTCTGGGGAGGGGAAAAGAAATATGATGACCAAAATTAAAAAGAATATTGTGGTCTTCGTATTGCTGGCATTGTCAGTGGCCGGTATTGTGCTGTCTGTTTATTACTACCGAAGTTCCATTGAGCAAATAGAAATGAAAAAATTTAAAGAATCCGTTCGCGATCATACAAAAATCAGACTGGAGAATACCTCATCCTACATCAGCGATCTTGTAAATGACTTGCGGGTGACGGCGGAGGCCATAGCAGAGTATGACACAATATGGGATGATGAAGTCCATGATATTCTGGAGATGGCAAATCGAATGGATACCTTTACCTTTACTTCGGTGGTTGATTCCAATGGACAGGGATACAGCCATATTGGAACGGCACTCAATACAGCGGATCAGGAATACTTTCAAACGGCAATGACTGGAAGCGTTGCTTTTTCGGAGGTCCGGCCGTCAAAGGCTCTGCCTGGGAGATATGTGCAGATTTTGGCGTGTCCGATTTGGGGGGAGAATCACGAGGTGAGGGGAGCGGTTCTGGGCGTGCTTGACCTGGAACACCTCAACGAGGCGATCCGGAAAAAATACATGAAAACCGATGGGAACCTATATATCGTTGATTCCAATGGCAATTACATCGGAATCTTTCAGCTGGATACAGATGGAGGCCCATATCTGAATTTCTGGGACGATCTGGAGGCACTGTCTGGGATCGACAGAGATATATCGGAAATCAAGGAAGATTTTGCCCAAAGACGGGAAGGGGATTTTTCATATAGCGAGAATGGCAGCAACCGATACGGGTGCTATATGCCCATCGGTACACGAAACTGGCAGGTTGTCTATACAGTCGAAGATAGTTCTGTGGAGGAGACACTGGACAGTATTTTCCAGATGGACGCCAAATACACATTTTTCTTAAGTGTGTGCTATCTGATTTGGGTCGTGTGTGTTGCGTGGTATTTCCGGAAAACAAACAGGGAAATCACACAGGCGCATATGGAGGTCAGCAACAATATAGAAATTCTGCATATTGCGTTGGAATATTCCAAACAGCCGATTTTTGAATACGATCAGACGTGCGGAATGTTAACGCTTAAAACAGATTTTCCCAATCCTCTGTTTCAGATCGGCTCAGAAAGCATGACGCCGGAAAGCTTTGTTGAGCGAGGAATTATCGCGCCGCAAAGCATCAGGGATTTCCTGAAATTATTTATGGAGATCCAAACACATCAATCCGCACAGGCAGACGTTCAGATCAACAATGGCCGTGATGCGACATGGTGCCGAATCTCGCTGCACAATATCTATGAATCTAAAAAAATCGCCGGTACGGTAGGCTTTTTGGAGGATATTACGGAGCTGAAAAAGATGGAGCAGCAGTCTAAGAGAAAACTGGAACTTCAGGATGCGCTGATTGCAAAGGCGCTTTTAGTTGCAAAGGTGGATCTGGATACGGAGTGCCTGTTGGAGATGGGAGGACAGGAATTACAGATTCCATACACGGAATTCCTGACGGATAAGATTCTTCAACGGGTTCCGGCCAGTGATCGGGGTTCCGTTGCAAAGGAGCTGGCATTGGATAATCTGAGGAATAAGTTCCAAAAGGGCATCGACACAATCGATTTTCACTTCAAGATGGAGTTGCAGGAGGATTTTAAATGGGTGTCGTGCATTGGGTATTGCCATCCGACCATGCCTTCTAAAATGATTTTGATATTCAAGGATATCGACCGGCAGAAACGTAAGGAAATTGTATTGAAACAGCAGGCAGAGCGAGACGGCCTGACGGGGCTGTACAATGCGGCGACAACCAAGCGTAAAGTTGAAGAGGCGTTGGCTTATGGATATCTGACAGATGAAAAACAGGTATTTATACTGTTTGATCTGGACAATTATAAGAAAATCAATGATACATTCGGTCATTCCTGCGGAGATCAGGTTTTGGTGGATGTTTCACAAATGATGCAGAAAAGATTCCGTTCCAGTGACATCATTGGAAGAATCGGAGGAGATGAGTTTGTAGTTTTTTTACGCAATATCAGATCCTATCAGTATGCGGAGTCGTTGATTGCGGAACTTTGTGAAATGATGCACAAAACCTATATCAAAGAGGGACAGTCGGTTACGCTCTCGGCATCGGTTGGTGTTGCGTGGGCACCGGTTGACGGCAGATCCTATATGGAGCTGTATCAAAAGGCGGATATCGCGTTGTATCAGGTGAAGAACGCATCCAAAAATGGATATAAGCATTATGAAGCACACCATGCAGAGGAACCACAGCAGTCAGGAAAATAATCGGGCAGCAGCGGTTTACGGACTTTCCATGAGTAATCCGCTCGTGGGAGCTGCGGCAGAGAAGGAAAAGGCTGTCTGCAAATTACTATCGGAGGGGAAGCGAGTGCGAGGCACAGATAAACACAATCATACAATTCATGAAAAACTTCAGCAGTATATCCAGGCAATTCAGTTTTTTGATGACAGTCTGGAGGAATATATCTACATCTATGATTTGACTTCAGAACGAGTATTTCTAACGGATAAAATTCGAGAAAAATATCCGATTCCACCGGCAGGAAATGACGGAAATGATTTCTCTGACTGGAATGAGATTGTCTATCCGAAGGATCGGGATTTGATGAATCATTACCGTGAGCTGATTTTTGAAGGAAAAATCAAGTCTTTTAATATCGCCTATCGGATTTTGGACCGGACTGGAAATAAGGTTTGGGTTCGGGTAAAAGGGACGCTTCGGGAGAAAGAGGATACCCAGTCTCTGCTTCTGGTGGGACGCATTTCGGAAATGACAGCAGGCGGAATGATCGACGGACTCACAGGACTCTGCGGCGCGGAAAAACTGATTGAGGATATGAGTCAGCATCTTGCAACCTCAGATGGATACCTGATGATTCTCGATCTCGATAATTTTAAAGATCTGAACCTCAGTCACGGCAGACCTTTTTGCGACAATATTCTGAAATGGGTTGCGGATATTTTGGACGAAAATGCGAGATATCCAACGGAACTGTATCGAATGGAGGGCGACTGCTTTGCGGTAAACTTCATTCAGAAACAGCGGGAGGATGTGGTTGCTTTTTACAGCGCCATCAAGAAAGCACTGGAACAGATCTGTTCGGTTTCCGCCGGTGTTGTGAATTATCATCATGCGGATGCAGCAGACAGCAGTTCACTTTATCTTTATGCGGAAAATGCTCTGGATCAGGCGAAAAGAGAGGGAAAGAATCGTATGATCTTTTTCTCAGAGGACGATTATCAGAGAAATCTAAAGCAGATTGAACTGGTGACAGAGTTGAAGAAATCCATTGCAAATGAGTTCCGTGGGTTCCATTTGGAATACCAGCCTCAGGTCAGCGGACGGGATTTCCGTCTCTATGGATTGGAAGCACTGCTTCGATATGAATCCCCGACCAGAGGGCGAGTCAGTCCGGAGGAATTTATCCCGCTGTTGGAGCAGTCAGGACTGATATGCCAAGTGGGAAAATGGATTTTAGAGACTGCAATCTCTCAATGTGTAAAATGGAGACAGAGAATCCCCAATTTGCACATAAGTGTCAATATGTCTTATGTGCAGCTGAAAAAGAACTGCGTGACGGATATGGTTCTCGATACGATCCGGAAGGCGGGACTTCCGGGAGATGCGCTGACTTTGGAATTGACAGAGTCGGTGCAGCTGCAAAATTATCCCCATTTTAATAAAATTTTCTATATCTGGAAGCAGCATGGAATTCGCATTTCCATTGATGACTTCGGCACAGGATATTCAAGCCTCAGCTATCTCAAAAGCATTGAAATCGATGAAGTGAAAATCGATAGATGTTTTGTGGAGCATGTTCAATATAATTCCTATAATTTTCATCTGCTGCGTAACATGATTGAGCTTGCGCACAGTGCGAAGATCGATGTATGCTGCGAGGGTGTGGAGACGGTGGAAGAGCTTATGGCACTTCAGCAGCTGCATACAGATCTTCTTCAGGGGTTCTATTTCTCAAAGGCCTGCACGGTTCCGGAATTTGAAAGACTCTATCTGCAGGAAGACTCTGAGACTTATCAGGATCGACTGCGCAAAGAGAAGGAGATCCGGTCGATGGAGTCCAGTGAAAGTAAGAAACGGCTGCAGGAACTGTGCAACGAAGAAGTGGGAAATATCACAGAAAGTATGGACGAGATTGTCTATGTCAGTGATACGGACAGCTATGAGCTTTACTATCTGAACGGGGCCGGACGCCGATTGACAGGTGTATACGATTACAAGGGGAAAAAGTGTTATAAGGTGTTGCAAGGCCGAGACGAGCCCTGTGATTTTTGCACCAATTCTCAGATTTGTAAAGATCGTTTTTTGATTTGGGAACGGGAGAATCAATTCCTGAACAAGCACTTTCTGCTGAAGGATAAACTGATTCCGTGGAAAGGAAAGCTGGTGCGGGTTGAGATTGCCGTGGATATTACGGAAAAAGAGGTCTTGAGTCAGGAGATTCAAACCAGACTGGATTTTGAACGGGCAATTCTGGATTCCTGCCGAATTCTTGTCAGCGAAGCAAGACCGGAAGAAGCGGTACATCGGGTTCTGAGCATTATGGTGGAATTCTGTCAGGGGGATCGGGCGTATATCTTTAAGCCTGACCACGATGGAAAACTATGGAATATGGTCTGGGAATGGTGCGCAGAGGGGCAGGAGTCCTTGCATAATCGTTTTTCAGGCAGTCTCGAACAGCTATACGATTCGCAGGAGGTTCTCAGAATCATCTATCCGATTGTGCGCAGCAATAAGACAGTTGGCTTTATCGGGATTGACAACCCCAGCAATATGCAGATGGGGAAGGAATTGGTCAAAACAATGGCGTATTTTCTGGGGTACACCATTGTTGGAGAACAAAAGCAGCTGCCTGCGTCATAGCGTTTCATATGATTTGAAAGCCATTGCGGTTCTGAGGAACTGCAATGGCTTTTTTTATCCTAGAAACATCGAAAGAAATGGGAAAAATTTCTTATTTGCAGATAATTCGACGGAATGTAATGGGTTATGTAATGGCTGATCCTGTATAATACCCATAAAATCATGTAGGATCAGATCATATGCGATGCAGAAGGATCAAGGGTTTCACGATAATCATATAATATATAGGTGATTGAAGATATGATGGAAAAAGAATTAAAGAAAATGAGACGCAGTGATTTGCTGGATATTTTGGTGCAGCAGAATCGTGAAATTGAGCGTCTGGAGCAGGAACTAAAGATTGCAAATCAGGAGCTGGCCAATCGGCAGATCCAGATTGAACACTCGGGTTCCATTGCAGAAGCATCCTTGGCGCTCAACGGAGTTTTTGAGGCGGCTCAGGCAGCCTGCCAGCAGTATATGGATAATGTAAAGCAGCGCAGCGAACAGCAGGAACGAATCTGCATGGAAATGGAGCGCCAGACAAAAGAAAAATGCGACCGGATGCTTCTGGATGCACAGCGTCAGTCAGATGCTTACTGGGAGCAGACCAACCAGAAAATTCATCAGGTGCTGCAAGAGTCGGAAGGCTTGAAAAAGCTCCTGTCATTGGAATAAGAAATGGACAATGGTATGAAAAAACAGGATCTTCCCGAGCTCCCCACAACAGCGGAGCTGGAAGCAGAATTAAAAAGAGTGCAGACAAAGAATCGTTATCAATCCGCGCTGAGACGTACCGTATATATTCTGATTACGGTTGCGGCCGCAGCAGTTTTGTTAGCGACTCTTTTTCTGCCTGTTATGCGGATTTATGGCACATCTATGGCTCCGACCATGGAAAACGGGGATATAACGGTTGCAATTAAGAATGCGGAGATTGATTCGGGAGATGTGATCGCATTTTACTACAATAACAAAGTCCTTGTAAAACGTGTGATTGGATGCGCAGGAGACTGGATTGACATTGATGAAATGGGGATTGTTTCCGTCAATGGTACACAGCTCGACGAGCCGTATTTGTCCAGTCAGGCTCTGGGGGATACGAATATAGAATTACCATATCAGGTGCCGGATGGAAAGTTTTTCGTGATGGGCGATCATCGGGATACTTCCATCGATTCAAGAAATACGGTGGTTGGATGTGTCTCTCAGGAACAAATCGTCGGAAAAATTATATGGCGCATATGGCCGTTTGTAAATTTTGGCGCGATCCGCTAGAAAAGGAGTGAAATCCATGCGTAAATGGAAAAACCAAAATCATCAATATACATGGAAAACGCTTGTCGCAGGACTGTCATGTGTTGTGGCGGTTTCGACAATCTGCGCATTGACACTCCCGGCAATTGCAATGGAAAATCAATGCGGATTGGAAGAACATCGGCACACGGAAGCGTGTTATGCGGAGATTCCTACAGATCGTCAGGAAAAAGAACCGCTTTTACTAGCAGGCGTGGAGCTGCCGAAGGAGTCTGAAACCGATGAGTCTCAGAAACCGGAGGTCAGAGCGACAGAGAAGGTTCTGGTTTGCGAGCTTCCGGAGCATACGCACACGGAAGACTGCAAAAAGAAGTCGGAGGATTCTCCGACGGAGTCTGCGGATGCAGACATATCTGCGCCTATGACGCAGACACAGGCCACAGAGCAGCAGCCATCTGAGCCGGACGAAATTACGGAAACTCCGGAAGAAAGCAAAGCACCCGAGGCAGACACAACGGCTCCCGAGGAACAGGTCGAGCCGGAGAACGGGGCAACACCGCCCGAGCAGACTCCTGAAACAGAAGAGCCGGAGCCTGTGCCGGAGGAAACAACGGATGAGATACCTGCGGGAATCGATGACGATGATGACATCGAGAAGAATCCCATTGATGTAAATCCGTACGTGAAGAAGGCAAGACTTCGCTATAAGGAAAAAGCTTCAGGCTCCAACTGGCAGGATATGCAGGAGGGTGTGAATATCCCCGGCGACGCTAAGCTGCGGCTGGACATCATATATGGCCGGGTTCCGATTCAGCGGTTGATTCTGAGCGGATGCCGGCTGCAATTTGAAGTTCCGAAGATCATGCGCAATCCGGTGGCACAGGGCGAGATCAAGGATGAATCAGGAAATACGGTCGGAACCATTGATGGTTCGGGGCACGTTCTTACGCTGACATTTCAAAAGGATTGGTTGGAGAAACTCCAGAGCAGCAACAATGGGTTCTTAGATGGTTCTTTCTATGTGCAGAGCGAGATCAATCTTTCCGAAGTTCCGACAGACGGCAGCTCGTTGGAGATTGTATTTGGTGACGTTCATATCAAGCCGTCGTTCGATACGGATACCATTGCAAAGTTCGGAAAGCTTACCATCCAGAAGGTGGTTTCCAAGCATGTGATTTCCAATGAAAACGACCATTGTCTGGAATACACGCTGACGGTAACTGCCGGGGAAGACGGAAGTCCGGATGTAAAAGTGGTGGACCACTTTGTCATTAACGGCGAGTATGCCGAATATGTGGGCATTACACCGACTCCAAAAAAATTGACGGGCGAGGGACTGCCGCGGGAGACAGTTGCCGCAGGCAAGGAGCATGGCGAAATTTATCAGGGAGTTGTTCCCACAGAAAATCAGCCGATTCCCCCCGAAAATGGCACCAACATTGTCAAGCCGGGCAGCATTGTCTGGAAGATTGGCAACATGGAGGCCAATGAGCAGAGAACCCTGACCTATCGCGTGAAGCTGTCAGATCAGCATGTGCATAAAATTACGGATCAGCCGCTGCGGAATCAGGCAGAGGTTTTCAGCAAGAATTATAAAAAGAATGAGTCGATTGCGGATTTTACCCCCAAGGTAAATCTCGACATGAAGAAATCCCATAGCGCTCCGGTTCGTAATCCGGAAGATGGAAGCCATAAGATTACTTATACAGTGTGGATTGAGGCGCCCACCAGCAACAACCATGTGTTGGGCGAAGTGACAATGACGGATAGCCTGAGCCGCACCGATTCAAAGGCACTGCCGTATATTCGCTATGATGAGGCATCCTTTAAGCTGTACCACTCCAAGCGGGCAGAAGGAACCCCTATGGAGCTTAATAAAGCGGACGGTTCCTTCCCGAAACTGCAATACGCAGAGGATAAAAAGAGCTTTACCGTGTCGGTAGGAGATGTGAAGCCCGGAGAAGCATACTGTATGCAGTACGATGTGATTGTTGACGCAAAAGCATTCGGTGCAGCCAATGTGGATCAGCTGGCGGTCAAAAACAGAGTCGAGGCCAGAGCTGATAATGCCCATCTTCCCGGAAAGGATTTCATTCAGGGATTCCAGGATGATTGCAATATCGGATACAGAACCTGGATCAAGAAAGCTGTATCGAAGCCTTCGGAGGAACCTCTGACAGTCGATCTGCCCCAGAGCAATGTATACGACGCAACAAGCGGTACGGTTGTGGCGGAGCCCAATGCGCCCCTGAGTTTTACAATTCCGGCGGGCAGCTACCCCTATACGGTTACCTTCAATCACCTAGGCGATTGGGACATTACAAAGGCGGAAATCAACGATACCCTGAGCAGCAAATATGTTCAGTTCAGCGGCTATCTCCGTGTCGATGCGTTTGACGCGAAAGCTTCGGGGAATGATCCGCTCGGGACATTCGTTGAAAGCCGCTGGGTCAAGATTGATGGCTTGCAATCCTTCCGCCTGCATCTGTCGGATATCGGATTTTCCAACAATTCTTACGCCTACCGCTTTACCTACCATTCCACTCCGGTGGACATTGGAACGATTCACAAGATCTATGTCAGCAATACCGCAAACATTATCGGTACGGTGGGCAGAGACGGTGAGGAATTCCAGATTGGAAATTTCGGCTCCAAGGCTGAGATTACCATTCAGGGCGGCCACTCCATCGAGGCTGTCAAGAAGCCGTGGTTTTACGAAAGACCGATTGTCTCCCGAGGCACGTGGTCAAACGGCGCCATTCACTGGGGCATCAAAATTGATGGAAGTGAGCTGCACGAGGGAACCATCATCAAGGACTTTGTAAAAAATGAAGGTGCCCACAAGGAACGAGGAAAAATCTATTTCCGGAATGATTCCTTTGTCGGAATCTTTAAGGGCAAGCTTCCGGATGGGGTTCAGTTCTATGACTATGCAGACGTAAGAGAACTGCTCAACAGCGGCCATGTTACGCAGCTGCCGACCAACGAGTACTGTGAGGTCACTTATAAGGATGAGCTGAATTTCAATAAGGAAAACACATACAGCGCAGTCTATGTGAAAATGCGTCAGACCATTCCGCTGGAAAACGGCGAATCGGTGTTTCTGATTCTCAAGTCGGAGCCGGACCCGCTGCCCAGTGGAGTACGAACCAAGAAGCTCTATACCAACTATCTGGATATCGGCACCAGCCCGGATACCATGGTGAACCATGGTATGGCCACAAAGGAGCTGTATGGCGGTCAGAATATTCTGAAGGAATTCGGAAGCTTCGTCAAGTTCGATGGAAAGACGGTCACAGAGCTGAAAACAGGAAAGGGCGGCGTGATCCCCACGCAGCTGCTGAAAGAACCCGGACATTATATTGCATGGGCTGCCAAGGTCAATTACGGCGGAGATCTCTCTGGACGCTATCGTGTTGTGGATGAGATCCCCAAGGGAACGGAGATTGCTTTTGCCCGTCTGAAATGGATCGGAGAAAAAACCAGAGACAGCGGTATTCAGATGGCTCGGATTCCGAACTATCAAGAGGAGCTGGGACCCGGCTGGACAGAGCATATGGTTCAGGCCGAGATGGATCAGAACTTGGGGAATGCGGTCAGTTACTACTATACCAATGGTGATCAGATCGTGTGGGACGTGGAGAACCTGAAAGCCGGTCATGAGCGAGATGCCTACTCGGTGGATTTCCAGATTGTTTGCCGTGTTACCGATCCGGAAGTGCTTCAGGGCGGCGTTGAGAAAGAATTTATCAATCAGGTTCATCTGCATCAGACGGATGGGACGCATTTGGATTCTTCCTCCAGTGGAGTATCGGTGTCGGTTCACAATATTCAGAAGACCTCGGTTACAGAGGAAAATCACATTCATTTCACAATTGAGGTAAATCAGACCGGCGAGGATCTGCTCAAGGACGGAGATACCGTTACACTGGTAGATGAGATGAGCCAGAATATGAGCTTGGATGTCGAGAGTATTCAGATTCAGAATTCTCTGACAAAAGAGCCGGTTGAGGTGAAAGCTGCGTATGATGGACAGACCTTGATGATTCCGATTCCGGACAATCAGCCTCTGACGATCAACTATACCGTTCACATTCACGCAATTCCCGATACCCACATTACGCTGACGAATAATGCTTACTGGATGGGATATTCCCAAAAGGGCGGCGACAGTGTTGTAATTGAAGACTTCTATTATCAGATCGGCGGTACAGCCGGAGGCTCCGGAACCCCCAGAGTTCAGATTCTGAAGTATAACCAGAACAATATTACAGAGCATCTCCCCGGTGCGGAATTCCGTATGGAAGAAGGATCCATGGAAAACGGTGTCTTCCAAGGAAACGGAAAGATCTGGAATGGAACAACGGGAAGCGATGGCACTCTGACCTTTGGCACCGGAAATCATTCCGATCAGGCAATGGAATACAATGTGGTCTATCGTGTTACGGAGACCCGCGCACCGGAAGGATATGTCCTCGATCCGGATCCGCACTATTTCATTATGGCGAAAAAAGTGGGGGACACATATCCTGCGTATCCCGAAGGCATTCATGTTCACTATACTTCAGCGATCCATGTCTTTAAAGCACCCAATGCCAAGGGTGAGGCTGTGGTTGAAAAGAAGTTTGAAAATCTGGACGGAACACCGATCAAACCGATTCCCGGACAGTATCGTTTCGGTCTGTTTGACAATCCGGAGGGCAATGGAAAACCGCTCCAGATTGTTATGCTGAACTTTACGGAAACATCGGCCGACCAGAAGGGAACCTTTACAGATCTGAAACTGGACCAGAAATACTATGTGTATGAGCTGGACGAATTGTCCAATCCGATTCGGTCGGGCACGATGGGATATGTAAATGGAACACCGTTTGAAGTTTCGTACCAGCCGGAGTCCGGGACAGAGGTCCATGCAGTGACGAATGGCTCTTCAATCACCGTTACAAATAAGCTTGGCATCGACAGTCTGCCGCAGACCGGCGGAATTGGTACAGCACCCTATGTTTTTGCAGGGGTGATTCTGATGTGCAGTGCAATTGGAATGGCATTTTTCAACTCTGAAAAGCAAAAATACAAGAAATAAGGTGTGTTTTCACACTAAAATTGAAACAATGAAAGGAAAGTAAACTATGAAACGTTTTCTCAGCATGATCATGGTTCTTACTATGATTTTCGCACTGGGCATGACTGCCCATGCAGCCGATGTACCGGCTGCGCAGGCCCCTAAGTTCTCCATTACCATCAATAATTCCCAGTCCGGACACACCTACGAGGCCTATCAGATCTTCGCGGCAACACTGTTTGTCAATCCGGAGGGCAACAAGGTCCTGTCTGATATCAAGTGGGGCACCGGCGTGACAGAAGGCGCCGCAACAAAGTTCGGTGCAGCTGCGGAAAAGGCAAAGACCTTGAGCAATCCCAATGATGCCCGTGCATTTGCCAATGAACTGGAAGCTTATCTGAATGCTGCAAATGCAAAATCCAGTGTTGAAGGCGCAGGTAAGTACACCATCAGCGATCTGGAAGCCGGTTACTACCTGATTAAGGATAAGGATAGCTCCGTTTCCGGTCACGACTCCTACACTTCCTACATCATGGAAGTGGTCGGCGACGTAACCGCTACCCCCAAGTCCGGCGTTCCTCAGGTTGAAAAGAAGGTCAAGGACACCAATGACACCACTGGTGAAACCACTGGCTGGCAGGATTCTGCCGACTACGATATCGGCGATAATGTGCCCTTCCAGCTCACTGCAACCCTCGCAAGCAATGTTTCCAGCTACAATGCTTACAAGATCGTTTTCCACGACACCCTGTCCGCCGGTCTGACCTACAATAATGATGCAAAGGTCATGTTCAACGGCACGGATGTTACAGCGAACTTCCAGATTCACTATGATAACGCAAAGAATACACTGACCATTTCCTGTGACAATGTCAAGGCCTTTAATGCGACCAATGATTCCGTTATTACGGTAGAGTATACCGCAAAGCTGAATGAAAACGCGGTTGTAGGTCCCACCGGCAACCCCAATGAAGTTCATCTGGAATACTCCAACAACCCCAACCCCAGCGGCGCAGGCGATGTTGGCAAGACTCCCGTAGATAAGGTTATCGTCTTTACCTTTGAGGCAGTTGTCAACAAGACCAATGAAAAGGGCGAGGCTCTGGAAGGCGCAGGCTTTACTCTTTACAAGAAGGACAAGAATGGCGATTTCAAGCCCGTGGGCGAGGAAGTCAAGGGCGACAAGATGACCACCTTTACCTGGAAGGGTCTTGACGATGGTGAATATATGCTGAAGGAAACCACCACTCCCAACGGCTACAATACCATGGAGCCCATCACCTTCACCATTACTGCGGAGCATGATGTTACGTCTGCGGATCCTCATCTGACTGCGCTGAACGTCGATAAGGTCTTTCAAGGCGATTCTAATACTGGCAAGGTAGAGGCAACCGTTGAGAACCATCCCGGTCTTGTCCTGCCCAGCACCGGCGGTATGGGTACCACCATGTTCTATGCAGTCGGCGGCATCCTGATTCTGGCAGCCGGCGCAATGCTTCTGCTCAAGAAGCGCAATCCCGGCAAAGCATAAGTATCTTGATTGAAAGTTTGCGGCCTTGGGGAGAGTCATCTCCCCAAGGAGCAGGCGTAAGGAGATTCCAATGAAAAAGAGACTATTTAATTTTTTCCTCATCTTTATATTTTTGATTGGCGTGTCCTTACTTCTGTATCCAACCGTCAGTGAATTCTGGAATGCAAGACACCAGTCCCGTGCGATTGCATCTTATCAGGAGCAAGTCGAAAATTTGGGGAGTGACCGTTATCAGGAGCTGTGGGATGCCGCGGTGGCATACAACAGCGCACAGCAGCAAAGAGAGAACATGTTTCTGCCCACTGATGAGCAAAAGGCGGAGTATGAAAGTCTGCTGAATGTGGGCGGAACCGGAATTATGGGATATATTGAAATTCCCTCGATTGACGTAAAACTTCCGATTTACCACGGCACGGATCATGCGGTTCTTCAGGTTGCCGTGGGCCATTTGGAGTGGTCCAGTCTGCCGGTGGGCGGAGCAGGCACACACAGCGTTCTTTCCGGACACAGGGGACTGCCCAGCGCAACGCTGCTGACCCACTTGGACAAAATGGTTGAGGGAGATATTTTTCATGTTCGAGTATTGGATGAGGTTTTGACCTATCAGGTCGATCAGATTTTGATTGTAGAGCCTGATAATGTTCAGCCCCTCATGCCGGAGCCGGGGAAAGACTATTGCACATTGGTGACCTGTACCCCATATGGCATCAATTCCCATCGACTTCTGGTTCGTGGGCAGCGGATTGACTATGTTGAGGAGACACAGGCACATGTAGTTGGAGACGCGGTGCTGGTGGATTCAAAATTTGTGGCAGCTGCAATTGCGGCGCCGTTTATGCTGGCGCTTGTGATTGTATGGGCAGTGCCGAAGCGTAAAAAATAATGAGGAGGAAAATACCATGCGCAAACGTGTGATAAATTTTCTTTTTGCGGTCCTTTTGCTTTGCATGACAAGCGTTTCTGTTTTGGCGCATGAGGTGCCGAACTCTGAACGAAATGGATCCATCACAGTCCATTTTGAGGAGGAAGGAAAGAAATTGTCCTCTGGTACACTGACATTTTACCGTGTGGGTGAGATTGTCAGCACCAATGGAGACTATCATTTTCGTCTTGTGGAGGCATTTGCGGACTGCGGAGAAAGCCTCAAAGACATCAGTTCTCCGGAACTTGCAAAATCGCTTCTGGAGTTTGCTCAGAAAAAGAATCTCTCGGGGAATACCATGAAAATTCACGAAGGAACCGTGCGGTATGAAGTTGCGACCGATCAGCTGGGACTATATCTTGTGGCGCAGCATGAGGCGGTGACTGGGTATAATTCGGTAGATCCGTTTCTAATTGCCGTCCCGAATTGGGACGGCGGCACATATGTGTATGATGTAAATGCAACCCCAAAGATGGGAAATATGACAGCAGTTACACCGACAGTTCCACCCACAATCCCGCCGAAAGATCCCGTTCTTCCGCAGACCGGTCAGCATAAGCTTCCGATTCCGGTGCTTGCAGTTCTGGGATTGGTCCTGATTGGAAGTGGTGTGATGCTGCGTGTCGGGACAAAAAATAAAGAGAATGAAACGTAAAGTATCAAATGTTTTAATTGGTGTGGGCTCGGTTCTGATTCTTTCGGCCTTGGCGATCTTTTCCTACAATGCGCAGGAGGCGGCAGCGGCGGATCAGTGGGCAATGGAGCTGATGCCCAAGCTCATGATGCAGATTGAATCCAATCAAGGGACTTACGACGAGCAGAAACCCTCCGAGGCGGCTGAGCATCTGCCAGATCCTTATTCCACCGTCATGGATACCCTTGCGGTGGATGGAAATGACTATATCGGCTATTTGATGGTCCCAAAGCTTGGGTTGGAAATGCCGATCATGTCCGACTGGAGCATGGAAAAGCTCCGGGTTTCACCTTGCAGATACGCAGGCTCCATCGGTGGGGATGACCTGGTTTTGATGGGCCATAATTATGACCGTGGATTTGGTCAGCTGCCCAAAATAGAGATTGGAAATGACATTTATTTTCGGGATGTCAATGGAGTCGTGACCTCCTACCGAGTGGTGGCAAAGGATATTCTGGCAGCTGCATCGGTAGAGGAAATGGTGTCGGGGGAATATGATATGACGTTGTTCACCTGCACCTACGGCGGACAGAATCGTCTGACCATTCGATGCGAAAAAACAGCATGATCAC
>JARIAT010000020.1 GCA_029257715.1 Faecousia sp.
CAGCGTATGATCGTCCAGGCGCCGGATTCCCATACTGGAATTGTCATGGAGGTTGATGCAGTCATCGCCGGCACCGGAAAAATCACAGTCTTCGATAATAAACTGCCCCTGAGAATTACCCACATGCAGGCAGTCTACGGAGATGGAAACACTGCGGGCAGTGCCGGGACGCGGCTGAATCTTGCAGTGGTCAAAATGCAGGTGGTGTACACCGCCGCTGCTTAAAAAGCCGTGTCCGGGGCAACCATAGATGGTGATTCGTTCCAGAGTGATGTGACTGCTGCGACAGGTGCGGACAGCCACACCATCGTATTCAAAATGCCGGAAATTGTAGCACTGACCGACTCGGAAGTGCGCTGCGGCCCACTGAGGACGGCTGGTATAAATGCGGAGAACATGATCCTCAAGTTTCTCCATTTGGGGCAGCAGAATATTGCTCAGCTCCCGAACCAGATGCTGCATCTCTTCATCGGACTTTGCATCACCGGACAAGTGAATATGATCGTCAAAATAGGGGCGGAATTCGATACCGCCGGAGCATCCTGGGGTATAGCGGTGGGGATCAAACGGGCCGACAATGCGAATCTCCAGATTTTCCGGAATCGACTGAACACCGGGGAAAACAATGTCCAGATAGCTTCCGTCCTGTGCGATGTTTCGGATGACACCCACGGTTGCGAGGGGGGCGTCATCCCAGGCCCAGTCGAGAATCAGATCCTTCAAGTGAATTCGTTCAGAATCCAGAAGATCCCAATAGGCAACCGGTGTATGGAAGATCAGCTGGCTGTTGTGTCCGGAGACAGTCAGATCATGGATGTTGTGAACAGGCATATGGATCTGATCGGGGGCACAATAGAAGTGGTAGATTCCCTGCGGAACATCCAGTATGGTACCGGGATGCTCCCGACAAAAATCGAGGGCCTGACGGAACGCGGCGGTATTGCAGAAATCCGGTTCACAGTGGGCACCGAACTCCAGAATACTGCGAATTTCACCGGTTTTATTGGGCAGATCAATTTGAATGGAATTTGGATCAAAATGTTTCATGGTGGATTATCCTTTCACGCCGGAAGACATAATGCTGGCCTTAAGCTGCTTGGAGAAGGCGACACAGATGAGCAGAACGGGCAGAATGGTGACAATCGAAATGCCCATCAGTGCATTCTGCTTTGTGCTGACGTTATTGGAGATGTTATAAAGTGCTACGTTCAGCGTCCAGAGATCCTGACGCTCCGTAACCATCCATGCCCAGAAGAAATCGTTCCAGTTGCCGAGGAAGGTCTGAAGCGCAATCAGTGCGATAATGGACTTCGAAAGAGGCATACAGATTCTGCTGTAAAGATAGGCGTTGGATGCGCCGTCCAGACGGGCAGCCTCAAAGTAGGAGCTGGGGATTTTGTCGAAGAAGCCCTTAAACAGGTAGACATAGAAGCCATAGGGGTACAGGAACGGAAGAAGCAGGGCAGTGTAGTTATTGTATGCGCCCATGTTCTTGTACATAATCAACTGCGGCAGCATGATACTTGCAAAGGGAATCATCTGAGCGCCAAGGAAGAAAAGAAGCGCAAATTTTCCGGCTCGAGGACTGAGCAGACGACTGATGACAAAGCCGCACAATGAGCAAAGAAGCACCTGAGATATAATCGCAAAACCGATGACAATGACCGTATTGAAGACAAACGTCATGAAGCCGTATTTTGCGACAGTTTCGTTTCTTCCGTACATGTAGTTGGGCAGCTTCATATAGTGAGCGAAGCTTTCCAGCAGAAGAGAATTATTCTTCTGTGTTGCACAGGCGGCAACAGTACCATGAAGCGTGAATTTCTTTTCAAATACACTATTCACAAGCGTGGAAGCGGTTTCCTCCATTTCCTGAGGAGCGGCTTTGTCGGAAAGACCTGCGGGATTATACTCGTAGCCGATGATTTGTGCAGCACGCTGTGCGCGATCTTTATAGAGCAGCGTCTGCTTTTTCAGGACTGTACCTTCATAGATGCCGTAGTCTTTCTCCAGCTGGAGCTGACTCTGGTGGGCGCGGCTGTAGAAAATGGTATTTCCGTCCATCGTGCCGTAAAATTTGACTTCAAAGATGGATTCCCGAGTCAATACCGTGTAGACACCAAACATGGTGCTGACCATATCATCCTGAAGCTGTGCGATCAACTCTTCCTCGGTGCCGTCGAATCCGGTATAGTCAACCGTAACAGCCAAAGAATTTGCAGGGTCCGGAAGAAGCTTTGGGGGCATATCATAAATTTTATTGTTATCTTTCATTGCGTTGCTGATGGTCAGAGCGAAGGGAAACAGAATCAGCAAAATGGAAATAACAGTGACAACAACGGCTACGATTTTCAGGGAAAGGTCGCTTCCGGAAAGGCGAACCTTTGTGGATTGATTTTTTTTCATAAGGCTCACTCCTTTTCTGCGTTTTCAAAGTGCATCTGGATCATTGTCATAATCATGACGATAATCATTAGGATGATGGATGCGGCGGATCCGCGGCCGTAATTAAAGTCTTTATTGAAGGCGTTGTAGATGTAAATGCCCTGTGTTGTAGAAGCACCACTGGGGCCGCCTGCTGCAAACAGATAGGGGGCATCCAACATCTGCATTGCTGTGGAAACTGCGATAATCAGCTGAATGAAGATGATGTAGCGGATATTGGGAAGCACGATGTACCAAATGCGTTTCCAACCGGTGCAGCCGTCCAGAGAGGCGGATTCGATGATGTCCGGGGAAACATTCTGAATGGCAGACAGGTACAGCAGAACACTGATGCCGCCGCCGATAATACCGGGGAAAATAATGCAGAATTTTACAAGAGAGGGATCGCTCAGCCATAGCTGAGGCTCTCCACCGAAAAACTGGACAATCTGGTTAGCAACGCCATAATCGGGATGCCAGATCCAGCGCCAGACGATCACGTTGATCGTGGTCGGAATCAGAGCCGGCAGCAGATATAAGGTGGAGACGGTATTTTTCATTTTGCGAAGTTCATTCAGGAACAGGGCCTGAATGATCGGAATGAAGAATGCCATTAAAATTTGAAGTGCGAGAAAAACAAAGGTGTTGTGCCATGCCTCCCAGTAGAACTGGGTATGGAACATATCAAGGTAGTTTTTTAAACCAACGAATGTACCGGGCTGGTTATTGGGGTCATAATCAAAAAGAGAAATGTATGCGGCTTTTAAGATCGGGTAATATTTTAACCACAAAGTGAAAATGATTGGCAACAGGAGAAAGAGCCAAGGCGCAATTTTTTGTCTTAAAAAGTAACCATGATCCTTTTTGCTGTTTAACCTGACGGGGTTTTGCATGGCAGAGTGCTCCTTTCGAATTTATTATCCATATTATAACAAACCAGAATCTATAATAAGGAGAACTAAAAGCTACCAGATCGTGCATTCATTTTGTGTGATTTCCGGCATAACAGTGCGCAAAATATGTCATTCGTGAAAGAGGACAAAAAAAGCCACCATAAAGGTATAAAATTTGTCATTTACATATAAAGAATGTTTTGCTAAACTAGCGGTAGTTTCACAGGCAACCGGAAATACCGGTAGCCCAAATTGAAGGAGGAAGAAAAATGAAACTATCAAAACGCTTAGGTTCACTTCTGTTAGTGACTGCGATGCTTGGTTCTGCATTGGCTGCTTGCGGTAAAGAGGGACCTGCTCCCACTGAGACCGGCACCCAGCCTTCTGAGACGCAGAATACTGCCCAGAATCCTACCGGAAAGACGGACAGCGGAAAAGAACCCGTTGAATTGACTCTTTGGACCACCAGCCGTAACACGGATGAGTTTACCGAAGAGCGTGAGGCTGCATTCGAAGAATCCCATCCTTGGATCAAGCTGAACTTTGTTGTAAAGGAAGGCGACCCCGGCAACGAGTTCTATCAGGCTGTAGCAGCAGGTACCGCGCCTGACTGCATTCTCGGTTCCTTTACCATGATGGATAAGTACATTTCCTCCGGCATTGTTGCTCCGCTGAACGAGTACCTGGATAAGTGGGAGGAAACCGATCAGCTCGATAAAACCTATCTGGATATGTTTAAGCGTGACGGCAATTATTATGGTATCCCCAACCAGGTTACCCCCATGCTGTTTGCATACAACAAGGCTCTGTTTGAAAAGGCTGGCATCACAGAGGCTCCCAAGACTTGGGAAGAAGCCCTTGAGGATGCAAAGAAGATCAACACCGGTGACGGTGAGGTTGCCGGTTACGCAACTCTGGCAGCTGAATGGACTGAATGGTTCTTCCAGTATTATGTCTGGCAGGCAGGCGGCGACCTGACGACCGAGAATGAAGACGGTACCGCAACCTTGACCTTTACGGATCCCGCGGTTATCGAAGCTGCAAAGTACTATCAGCAGCTGGCCGGCGAGGGCGTTCTGCCCAGCGACCGCACCCTGAAGTTCAATGATCTTCTGGACAATTTTGCACGCGGTAAGATCGGCATGATGCCTTTTGCAGTTGACTGGGTAATCGATGTGTCCAACAAGGGCATGGATCTTGATGATCTGGGCCTGATTCTGCCTCCCGCAGGTCCTACCGGTAAGGTCGCAACAGCAATCGCCGGCGACTGCTGGGTTATTAATGCCAACAGCACCAAGGCAAAGCAGGACGCAGCTTGGGAATACATCAGCTTTATGACCAGCAAGGACGAGCGTACCCTCTTCTATGAGAATCTGGCAAGCAAGGGCGCAATCGCTCCTGTTACCATTCCCCGCACCGATATGGCAATTGATGACTTTGCAGAGATGCCGGAAGAATGGGCTCCCATTCTGGCCTCTGTCGGAGAGGTTGGTCGTCTGGAGTTCTATGGCAAGGCTGACTTCGGCTCCTATGTAGACCGTGCGGTTCAGCAGATCCTTTCCAACCCCAATGCAGATCCCGAAAAGGAGTTTGCAGACGTTCAGGCACAGGCTGAGCAGGAAGCTCTGCCCGCTTTCAATGAGGCAAACAAAAAGTAAAATAAAAATCTATTAGATAAGGCAGGGCACATATGTGCCCTGCCTTATTGTATATTTAACGATTGTGTAGTATAATAAAGGAAAATATCTGACAGATCACACAAATTGGGAGTGCCTTCGATGAATACCGACCGGAAAATCCATTTCTTTACCAAGCGCCTCATTACACATCTGAGGAAATTAAACATTTTTCCAAGAATCCTTTTGTTTTTCTGCTTGTTTTTGATTGTATCAACCGGATTCATTACCTTTCTGAATCAAAACAGTTATACGAATCAGATTGAAAAGAATATCACGCAGGAACTGGCGACCCTTGCCCAACGGGACAGCCTCGTTCTGAATCAGGAGAAGGTTCGGATTGAAACCAGTATGGAAGAGTTCATGGGGGATATGAGCATATTAGAGGCGTTGGAGGAATGCAGACTTCTTGCGCTTCAGGCCGCATCCGGAGATCAGCAGGCACAGCAGAAGATCGACAAAAATCAGGAATATGTCGAGAATACACTCAATTCCATCTGCAAAAATACGAAAGGTGTCTGTGCAATGGCATTTGTCAATTCGGATATCCTGCATCGGATGGATGTTGCGCCAAGCGTGATTGGATCGGTACAGGTTCCGGATCTTGATAAGCTTTTGGACAGTGCAATCTATACAGAGGCAGTTAAGGCCAATGGCTATCCATTTTGGCGTGATTCCACAGCGGATACTTCCAGGCTTTTTTATGACAGACCAGGTAATGCCTTCGGAATAACGGGATGTATTACATTGTCCTATCAAGTGTATACGCCTAAAATCCGTCAGCCGTTAGGAGTTTTGATTTGCTGTGTTTATCCAAAGTATTTTGCACAGGTATTAGGCGAATATTCATTTCAGGATGGAAGCAACAGTTATATGATCGGAAATGGGGGAATGGTAGAGGGTATTACAGTGGATTTTTCAGCTCCACCGTTTCCCGGGAATTCTGCGGAGCTTTGTGATGCGGTGTTTTCAGAGCATAAGGGAATGATAGAGATGGAAAGCGAAAAGGGGAATGTGCTGGTCAGTTTTTATGGCGATCCGAAGTTTCCGATCCATGTAGCAAATCTGACTTACAGGGACTACGTGATGAAGCCTGTTTACAGGCTGCGCAGCATCAATTATGCGGTGATGCTGATTGTGATTGCCGTAGGCGCAGTCGGATTCTATCTTGTGGCCATCAGCATTGCTTATCCTGTTCAGCGTCTGGTGCGAACAATGAAGCGAGTGGGAAGCGGTGATTTTACTGCGGTATATAAACCAGAAAGTCGTGACGAAATCGGGATGCTTTGCAATGAGTTTGATCGGATGGTAGCGGATATGCTGGAACTTCTTGATCGAACTTATGTTTCTGAATCTAAGCAAAAAGAGTTGGAGCTAGCGCAAAAAAGCGCTCAGTTGGATGCCCTTCAGATGCAGGTAAACCCGCATTTTCTTTATAATACATTGGATATGATCCGTTGGGAGTGCCTGTATGAAAATGGCGGAGAAAGTCCGGCGTCTGACATGATTGAAAAATTTTGTACGCTGCTGCGTATGACGATTAAAGGCGACAATCAAAAGGAAACTGTGTCTGACAGCCTTCTTCATGCGAAAACCTATCTGGAGGTTGTCAACTTCCGTCATACCCACAAAATTGAGCTGGAGACAGATGTACAATTTGATCCGCAGCGCTACCAGATTCCATGCCTTTCTTTGCAGCCAATTTTGGAGAATGCAGTTCGTCATGGTTTTTCCGGAGAGAATACAGACAACCGCCGTATCCGAATTGTGGGATCGCTGAGGGGAAAAGATATGGAACTGACCATTGAGGACAACGGACAGGGGATGACGCGGGAGCAGCTGGACATCCTGAATGAGCGGTTAGAGGGTTTTGCCGGAAGAGATAATATCGGCCTTCGAAATGTTAATCAACGATGCAGGCTGTGTTACGGAGAAAACTATGGTATTCAAATTGAGAGTAGACAGTCAGAAGGTACAAGAGTGATTCTGACGATACCGGCAGATCCGATCAAATAGAGGAGACGCAGAGTGATGTATAAAGTATTGCTTGTTGATGATGAAGAAATGGTTACACAGGGGCTTTCGCGTTTTGTCCCATGGAAGGAAACCGGATACGAGATAGCAGGAACCGCTTCCAGTGCGGATAAGGCGCTGGAATTTTTGGAAAATATACCAGTAGATCTGGTGATCACAGATATTTCGATGCCAGTAAAAAACGGATTGGAGCTTATTCAGATCCTGAATGAGAAATTTCCGAATATCAAGACGGTGATTCTCTCCGGATACAGCGATTTTGCGTATGCGCAGCAGGCAATTCGGCTGGGTGCACTGGATTATCTCACGAAACCGATTAACTTCAGCGCAATCCGTACGCTCTTGGAACGGATTCGTGTTAAACTGGATGAAGAGAGCCGGCAAAGCGGACAGAACAGCCAACTTCAGCAAGTACTTACCCACTCGATGATTATGAATCTCTGTAATGGACTTCCATTGGAGCAATCAAGGGGAGCGTCCTATTTGAATACAACCTGCCCGATTACGGCGGTCCGGATTTCAGAAAGGGATAAGCAGCCGCTGCCACAGGATCTGCGCGAGGAGATATTCGCAAAGCTGCAGCCATGCCAGATTGTATCTCCGGCAGAAAATGAACTGCTGTGCGTACTAGAGGGGGAACGAAAGCAGAATGAGATGATTCAGCAGCTGGAAAATTTGATCGGACTTGTCTCTGTAGGAGGCGTTCGGATGTGTGTTGGTGTGTCTGAGGAATTTTCCGGATATGCAGATTTAAGAATGGCAGCCCTTCAGGCGGCAAAAGCTATGCGCTACCAAAAAGCAAGAGACAGCGCCGGTGTGACTTCCTTCCGACTGATGCGGGAAATGTACCTTAACACCAAGGAATCTGCGCAGGAACAGATTGCACAATTGGCATCGGCCCTGTCAAGTCCCGATACACGTGGGACGCTGATTCGGGACATGACGGCAGTTTTGTCAGCAATGGAGACGAGCGCTGACTTTTCTATCACTATGGCTCAGCAATTCTGTACAGAGCTGCTGATTGAACTGGATACGCCGCTTCAAAATCTCGTATCGGATCACTACACACGCCATTCAACGCTTAGTGCGGCACTGATGGATGTCTTGGCGGCGAGGTCTCTGCCGGAAATTCAAGAATGTATGATAGGGTATATTCAGAAAATTCTGGATGAACTGGGGCAAATAGATGAAACGCAGAATGCGGTAGAGCTGATTGACCGGGTAAAGAAGTACATTCAAAATCATTTTGCAGAAAATCTAACGCTTTCAGTACTCTCGGAAGTATTCTTTGTCTGCCCTGCCTATCTCAGCCGACTGTTTAAGAAAAAAACAGGAATCAATTTTGTGGATTATCTGACGAATTTAAGAATTGAAAAGGCAAAAGAGTTTTTAGCCATTCCGAATATGAAAATCTATACCATTGCGGAGATGGTGGGATATGAAAACCCACGGTATTTCTCTCGTATATTTAAAGAATCATCGGGGATCAGTCCGCAGGAATACCGTACAATGGTATGCAGTGATATCAAAGAAGCAGAATGACAGGTGTGGAATTTTCTCAAACAACCCACAAATAGGAAAAGAGACCAGTGATAAACTGGTCTCTTTATCTTTATTTATCAGCCATGAGTGAGAAAACTCATAAAATAAAATTAGCAGTTTTCGGGCTTTTCGATCTGGTTCAGCTGTGCATTCAGTGCCAGCAGCTGCTCCTTTGTAGGCTTGAAGCCAAGCACACCGGCAAGACTAATGAAACGAAGAATGGTAAAGCTGCCGAGCATCTGCATCATTCCTTCGCCCAGACCGCCGACAGTTTCTTCTTTCTTGCCATCGGACATTTTAGCGGTATATTCCGAGGTGAAATGCTCAAACAACGCACGTCCCTTTTCAGTGCGGACAACATCCTTAATTTTGTCGTTCAGGGAGAGATATCCTTCAGGATGCGTAATGTCAAACCAGTTGAGAACAGCGCCCTGCTCCTTCAGGCGGTAATCCTCGTTGAATACTTCGACCTTGTTGATAACGCTTTCGTCCTTCAGACTGCCGGAAACCGCAACCAGATGGGTTTTTCCGGTGTTGGGGACATCGAAGTAGAAGAAGTGGTCAGCTGATTCCTTCTTGCCCAGAGAAACGCCATCCGCAAACAATTCGACAGTTTTCTGGTTAGAATAAACGGTTACCTTGGTGACGTCCTCCACACGGTCGATGTAGCGCTTGCCGCACAGATGGACAAAAGGATCATCGGACAGCCATGCCTTGTATGCGTAGAAAGCGTCTTTCTTATATTTCCGGTCGAACGTAATCAGTCCCTTGTGGTTCTGGCCGTTCTCGCCGCCCTCTGCACGGGCATCGGCACCAAAGTCGAACATATTCCAGACATGAGTAGCCCAGAGATATTTCCGGCTGAACAGCTGCTTAATCAGCTCTTCATGGTAGTGAGCCTGATATTCCTCGGTGTAGTCACCCTGCATGGGAGTGGAGCTGTGCCAATTGAGCGCTTCACAGCCGTACTCGGAGCAGCCAATGGGAATGTTAGGATGGGTGGCATGGAACTTATCGAACCAAGGACCATTCATTTCGGTTTCGCCGCCGTACCAGCCGAAGTAATGGTTGTAGGAAACGACGTCGGGAATCTGAAGGTAAGGATGCTCAATGGGGCACATGCTGACAGCTGCAATGGTGGTAGGTCTGGTCTTGTCCCAGTCATGGCAAAGATCATTGAGGATGTTGTGGTTTTCCAGAAGGTCTGTCTCATCCTTGCTCTGCATGGTGATTTCGTTAGACAGACCCCAGACGACGATGGACGGGTGATTATAATTCTGGGTGATGAGTTCCTTCATCTGGGAAATAGTGTTTTCGCGACCATTGGGCATATGCTGAGAAATATAGGGGATTTCGGCCCAAACGACCATGCCGTATTCGTCGCACAGATCGTAAAAATACTGATCGTGCTGATAGTGGGCAAGGCGAATGGTGGTAACACCCAGTTCGTTAATCAGTTCCATATCTTCCTTGTGGTGCTCAGGCAGAAGCGCATTACCCAGACCCCAGCGATCCTGATGACGGGAAACACCGCGCAGGGGATATTCCTCTCCGTTCAGAATGAATCCCTTTTCGGGATCAATTCGGAAGCTGCGGCAGCCGAATCTGGAGGAAACAGCGTCAATCACGGTGTCTCCGTCTAGCAGCTCGGCTTTTGCGGTGTAGAGGTAGGGATCCTTCCGGCCATGCCACTTGTGAGCGTTTTCCAGAACAAAGTTGACATTGGAAGCCTCGGTTTCGGTGCCGGCAACGGGATTGCCGTCAGCGTCACACAGTGTATAGCGAATTTTCTGACCAGCCTTTGCGTTGGTTACGTAGACTTCGACGCCGACATTTGCATGATGGCCCTCCATGACGGGGGTAACTTTAATGCCGGGGCCTCCGTAATAGTCAAGATCAAAGTGAGATTCACCGACGGCGATGATGTTGACATCTCTGTACAGACCGCCGTAGAAGGTAAAGTCAGCAACCTGAGGATAAACAAGGTCATTCTCAGAGTTATCAACGGAAATAACCAGTAGATTCTCGACTTCGAGAGCGTCGGTCATATCGACTCTCCAAGTGGAGTAGCCACCGTCGTGATGAGCCAGATGCTTGCCGTTTACATAGACATCGGCGGAAGCATTTGCGCCGCAGATCTCCAGATAATAACGGGCTGCCTTGGGCAGGTCAGTTTTTTCAAAATATTTTGCGTAGTATGCAGTGCCACGGTAGTAATCGTTACCGCCGTCCTGACCATCGATGCTGTTCCAACAGTGGGGCAGGTTTACAAAATTCCATTTGTTGGAAATTTCGGTGGGCACTTGAGTTGCTTCTTTTGAAAATGCCCATTTGCGATTGAAATTGATCATTTCTCTCATGTTGTTGTCCTCCTGAGAATGTGCAGCTTGATACCAGACCGATTAAAAAATCAGGTCACAGATATCGCCAAATAAATGTCGTTGGCATTATTGTACCCCTTAGTTTTGGGAAAAACTGATTGTGTGAGCCGGCTCTGATTCAGATATGTATTTCGCGCGGAATGATATGTTTGGAAAAGTATATAGAATCATGTTAAGCCGCATGAGTGCAATGGGAGAAAATCATGCGGATACACACCTACCGGCTTTCGGAATATTAGACAGAGGGATTATGCCGGAAAAAGAAACAGGAAACTTCTGAGCGTTCAAAGCCGCCTGTGCAAATTATATAAAGCCATCCGAAGGATATTTCTTTATGTTGTGATTTTAACATAGGGTGCAGATTGAAAAAATAATAGATCCTTGATATTATATAACAAAACTCGACAAAGGAAAAGGGGAGGGAGATTATGCTGAGAGATTTTCCAACGATTCAGAAGCTTGTAAAGTGTCTGTCAGGAATTGACATCTATGTGAGGTCTGAACCGGAACTGATTCAGAAATATATTTGCAGAGATTTTTACAACACAAATTTTGCCGTAGAGTTAGAACAAAAATTGATGCAGGTACTGCAATCGTTTGTACCCGACTGCATCTATGAGGTAGTTACGCATTTCGCATGTCGATATTTAATTGCCTACAGCGAAGAATTTAAAGTATATATGATTGCGGGGCCCTGCTTTTTGGAGCCGTTTGATGAGAAAAAAGCAGTATCAATCCTGCGCAATCAGCAAGTGAGTCTGGAGACGGAGTGTCAAATCGTGTCCTATCTTCGGAAACTTCCTGTGATTTCACCGGATCAGCTGCATCAGTTGGGAAATCTTCTGATGGAACTGCTGTTTCATCTGACAATCACGCTTCCATATAAATGCGTCGAGTGCTTTGGCCTTGGTGCGGAAAAACGGGAGAATGTGATTTTGGTTGAAGATTTTGATGAAATTACAAAGATTCGTCGAGTGGAGACAAGATACGAATTGGCATCTGCCTTAACAGAAGCGGTAAAGCAGGGGAATCTCTCGCTGGCATACTGGTTTGCACAGGAGCTGGACATGAATAATCCCGATTTGCAACGGGCCTCCAATCGTCTTCGCAATGCGCAAAATCTCTGCATAACCTCAAATACGCAGCTGCGATACGCAATGGAGGAGTCGGGAATTCATCCATATTACCTCGACGCAGTTTCCGCGGAGATTGCTCGGAAAATAGAGGGGCTTAAATCAGTGGAGGAAGTGTCGGCCTTCGGAAAAGAAATCATCAGACAATATTGCAATTTGGCACAGGATAATCTGTATCCGGATTTAAAACCCTTCTCAAAGCTGGCGGTAACCTATATCAAGACACATTTATCAGACAATCTGACGGTAAAAGGCGTTGCCAAGGCCTTGACTGTTACACCGGACTATCTCTCGACCCGTTTTCATCAGGAGGTGGGGATTACGTTCATCGATTTTGTAAATCGGGAACGGATCAACCAGGCGGCGGCGCTGCTGAAGCATACTAATCTCCAAATTCAACAAATTGCGGTGGCGGTGGGATATAATCATACAAGCTATTTTGCTAAGCAATTTGCGCGGTACAAACATACCTCCCCCCGGGCATTTCGACAAAACGGAAAGATCATATAAGTTCGGAGAATCGGTACAAAAATCGCTCTTTTCAGCCATCAGCCGGAAAGCAGATGTGGGAAATTGTAATAGATAAAAGGGTCCATTCCAGAATGGACCCTTTTTCTGTTAGACAGTTGCTGAAAATCTAACCTGAAATCCCTTAGATTACATGGTATTCTTTCAGAAGTTTCTCGATATCTGTCCCGTGTATTTTTTGGAGAATTTTTTTCACCGCGATTTTTTCCATGAATCCCAGATTCATTTCGGTCAAAGGTTTGCCGTCCCGCATTTTGATGGATGCGTCCAGTAGATCTCTGATGTCATAGGTGCTGCCCCAGACTTCCGGTACACCACGGTCAACATTGAGCAGAGTGTATACCGCCTCCATGCCGGTGCGCATGGAGTATTCTGTGGTAAAGATGGTGTCGCGCTCGGTTTCTGCGAACTGGCCGATGAATGCGAAGTTGACGGCACCCTGAGGAACGACGTCAGGACGGTCCCCTGCGGCACGAGGCATGAAGAATGCTGTGATATAGGGCATCATGCAGGGAATTGTGTTTGCGCTGTTGTGCGCCAGATCCTTAATCTGATCCTCTGGTACACCCAAATGGTAGAGCCATTCCATGCAGATTTCCTCGCCGGTGCATTCACGCATGGTTTTCTTTACGAAATTACCTGGCTTGTCAGAAAACAGACCGTAGATCCATCCTACAAGCTGATCCTTAGGTTGGGAACGGAACTGAGGCTGGCGGTTGAAGGTCCAGCTCAGGAGCCAGTTGGAATCCTTGACAGTAACAATACCGCCGGTTACGACACCGCCGCTGAAGGGATCACGCTTGCAGATTTTCTGGATATAGGGTACAATTCTCTGATCCAGAGTCGTGACGGTGGCGCTCATCCAGTTTGTCTGCTCAGGATCGCTGCAGAATTTGTCAGGATGACCGAAGTCGGGGCTTTGAGCAGCGATCCGTCTCCACATATCCCAGCCGCCGCCGGCCTTAATTTCGGGGTGATAGGGAGCAGGAGTCGTCTGGGAGCCAAGTGTGGAGTTTTCGACGCAGCCGCCATTTGTAATGAAAACGAGATCGTTTTCGCTCAGATCAACAAATTTTGTCTGCTCATCTACCAGCAGCTCGATTCGTGTGGCCTGCTTACGGGAAGGCTGAATGTCGAATTCTACATTAACGACCTTGGTGTTATACTGGAAATCTACGCCGAAGGACTCCAGATATTTAATCATGGGAAGAATCATGGATTCATACTGATTATATCTCGTGAAGCGCAGTGCCTTAAAGTCGGGCAGTCCGCCTACATGGTGGATATAGCGCTTGATATAGCGCTTCATCTCCAGTGCACTGTGCCAGTTTTCGAAAGCAAACATGGTGCGCCAATAGAGCCAGAAATTGGAGTTCAGGACTTCGTCGTCGAAGAATTCGGTGATTCGCTTGTCATAGAGGTCTTCGTCGGGGGTGAAGAACAGACGCATGATTTCCATGGAAGCCTTGTCGGAGATTGCAAATTTTCCGTCGGTGTGTGCGTCTTGCCCCTGATGCTCGGTTGCGCGGCACAGAGAATAGTTGGGGTCCTTCTTGTTGAGCCAATAGTATTCATCCAATACGCTGACGTTGGGCGTTTCAATGGAGGGAATGGAATGGAACAAATCCCACATTACTTCAAAGTGATTGTCCATCTCTCGTCCTCCGCGCATGACGTAGCCCAGCTGAGGATACTCCCAGCCGTCACAGGCTCCACCGGGAATGGGATCCTTTTCAAAAATGTGAACATTGTCCCCCTTCATCTGCCCATCACGAACCAGATAGCATGCGGCAGTCAACGCAGCCAGACCTGTACCGATGATATATGCGGATTTATGATCGACGCCCTCAGGTTTCTGCGGACGTGCAAAAGCTTCATAGTTACCACTTGAATAATACATAGTATTGCCTCCTTATTTACTATGACTGTATTATAAATCAGGATACCCAAAGTGAACATAGATAAACAGTATTCAGATGACTGTAATTTAGGCAAATATGCGGTAAGTGTCCAATTGAAAAACCGGATGGCGCATGTGGAGAGAACCGACTGGGATTGAGGAAAGAAAATGAGGAAGTATACAGAGAACTTCTCGTAGCCGTGTGATCGGTAATCGAAAATTGGCATGATTATGCACGAGTGTTTAAAAATATACAAAAATAATCGGAATTATCAGATTTATTAACTTGGTGATAATATATAAAACCTAAGTAAAAAAATTGTTTGAGTAATATAACGAAAAGATGTTGACGATAGCTAAAAAAAAGCCTATAATAAGCATAGTTCATAGACAAATAGACGAATAATAAATAACATGATGTTAAAAATCAGATTCTGGGTTTCACATCATGTCATAATGGATGATTGAGGGGTATGGAATGCGTAATGGACTGGGGACGGATCGAGACTCCATTCGGAAAAATAATGCAAGAGCCCTTTTGACAACACTATTGGCAGAGCGGGAAGCACCCAGAACACTTCTTGCAGAGAAAACCGGTATCAGTGTGATGTCGGTCGGTAGAATTGCGGATGAACTGATTGAGGCAGGTTTCCTTAGAGAAGGGAAAGCATCCTCCCAGCGGGAAACAACGGCTGGGAGACCGCCGAAGGTTTTGTCACTTAATTCGGATCAGCTTCTATGCTGCGCAGCCAATATGGATCGATCTGCACTGCATCTTGGAGTAGTAGATCCGTATGGAGAACTTCGGGAATGGCGTGATATTCCGTATCCGGAAGAAATGGAATTCTGTGAGGAACAATTGTTCCCTTGGATGGCAGAGAAGTTGGCTGATTTTCTCGAACGATGGAAAAAACGCGGCATTTTGAGCAGTGTTGGGGTTACAATGCCGGGCATTGTAGACGTTCAAAGAGGGGTTCTTCAGTTTTCTGCAAATCTGGGCCTGAGAAACTGCCATGTGGCTGAATATTTAAAGAAATGCCTCCCAGAGTTTGAGTTTAATCTTGAAAATGATGCCAAGGCATTGGCGCAGGCGGAATACAGATTTGGCGCAGCAGCAGGAACCCAGAATTTGGTGGTGCTGAGTATGGGCTCCGGTGTTGGCTCTGCGGCAATTCTGAATGGTGAGGTTTATCGCGCACGGAATAATATGGCTGGAGAAATAGGACACATTGTATTGAATCCCGCCGGAAAGATCTGCGAGTGCGGTAAGACCGGATGCTTACAGACGAATTTGACCAAAAAGGCAATCCTTAATGATGCGCATAACGTTTACCCTGGGATTGACCTGACGGAGCTTTTGGCATATGCAGAGCGTGGAGAGCCATATGCAGGAGCGTTAGTGAAACAGGTTGTAGAATATATTTCCATGGCGATTAACCTGCTGGCAAATACATATGCGCCGGATGCAATTTTTCTCAGCGGTGCTACCATTTGGGAATGTCCCGGTCTGGTCCCGCTGGTCCAGAGAGATTATAAAAAATTTGTGAGCAAATTTATGCAGGATACATTTCAGCTTCGGCCGGATTCGTTTGGCCCGTCCGGGTATGTCATTGGTGCAGGGGCAGTAGCCTTTAATCGTACAATTGAAAGGCTGTCTCTCCATCATGTATAGCGTATAGCCTTCGCAGAAATGTCTGCGCTCTGCGGCGCACATGGGACCTCTGCGGTACTGATTTCAGTCCCTTAAGAAGGGGCTAATAAACTGGGTTGTTTAAGAATAAGGAGTGAATATCCAATGAAAATTTATCATCAGGAGCCTGTGGAGGCAAACGTAATTCCTGAGGTCGGTGATTATCTGACTGCCCGCTACCACCTGACAGATGGTGCGCCTACACGTATTACGGTGGGCCGTGGAGCGAAATGGACTCCGCTGGCCTGCAAAGAAGTTTATGGTAAGGCTGTGAAAATGGCTGTTGAGCTGGGGTATAAAAGCTGCGTGTTTGATCTGACAGCTGCCGCTGAATTGGGATTTGCCGGACTTTGTGCGGCTGCGGAAGGAATCTGTGGCGGCTCCTATCAGAAGAAGTTCTGCCTTACCGACCAGATTGAGGCGGATATGGATTTCTATGCTGATGGCAGCGGATGGGATGCTGCTGATTTGGAAAACGCATGGGAACTGGCCCGTTCTATTATGATGGTGCGAAATCTTGTGAATTGTCCGTCGAATTTGCTGCATCCTGAGACGTTTGCTCAGAAGCTTACAGCGATGGGCAAGGATCTGCCTGTTGAAACGAGAGTTTATACCCGTCAGGAATTGGCAGACAAGGGAATGGATGCACTTCTTTACGTGGGTGACAGCAGCGGAAATCCGCCTGCCTTGGCAGTTCTGCGTTATACGGGCGCACCGGAAAGCAACCAGCGTTTGGGTCTGGTTGGCAAAGGCGTTACAGTTGACTCCGGCGGATATAGCTTAAAGCATGGCAATCTCGACGGAATCAAGGGTGATATGGCAGGCGGTGCGGCAGTGGCAGCAACCGTTCATGCGCTGGCATCGGTTGGCGCAAAGGTGAATGTCACGGCGGTGATTCCAGCCTGTGAAAACAGGATCTCCAGAGAGAGTGGACTTCCCGGAGATGTGATCAGCTCCTTCTCGGGAAAGACGATTGAGGTCCTCAATACCGATGCGGAAGGCCGCTTGATTCTTGCGGATGCATTGACGTGGGCAATCGAAGAGGAAGGATGTACAAAGCTTCTGGATATTGCGACTCTAACCGGTGCAATGTGGGCAATGCTTGGATTTGTTACAACCGGTGTTATGGCAAATGATGATGAGTTTTATCATCATCTGGAAGCTGCATCGGAGATTTCTGGCGAACGCTTCTGGAGAATGCCCGCATTCCCTGAATATGAAAAATTGATTGAAAGTGATTTGGCGGATGTCCGCAATACCAGTAAGGATGGATGCGGCTCTATCACAGCCGGTCTGTTCTTGAAAAAATTCACACAGGATCTCCCTTGGCTGCATCTGGATATTGCTGGAACGGCTGACAATAAGGGAATTGTTTGGGAACATCAGGTTCCCGGTGCGACTGGAACTGCTGTTAGTACATTATTCCATATGGCCTGCCATATGGAGCAGTTGTAGAACTGAGTCAGTTATAATATATTTGTGTATAGACGCACTTGCGTTTATCAATATTACCTTATGGAGGAAACGAGTATGAAGAAGTTACTTACCATGCTTCTTGCATCGGTCATGGTTCTTAGCATGGCTGCATGTGGAAGCAACAACGCCCCCTCAGAAACCACTGATGCGTCTGCAGGTGAAAGCAGCAAGCCTCAGACAGATGCAACTGGACTGAAAGCTCCGGATAATGATCTGGTTATCGCTGTTCAGGCAGATGCAACCCATTTGGATCCCCATGTTTCCAGCAATGGCGCATCCAATACCATCACCGATGCAATGTACGAAACTCTGCTGACTTTCGATCAGGATACCAATGTAATTCCTGCTCTGGCGAAGGAGTGGAAAGTTTCCGAAGATGCACGGACATATACTTTCACCCTGAATGAGGGAATCAAGTTCCATGACGGCGAGCCTTTCAATGCAGAAGCGGTTAAGGCTGTGTACGATCGTGGTATTTCAAACCCCAACCTGACACTGATGAGAACTGTCAAGGACTGGGAGAGCGTTACTGTTGACAGCGAGTATGTTGTCTCCATCACTCTGAAGGAGCCCAACAATACCTTCATCAACAAGATTACTCAGTTGAAGATGGTCTCCCCCAAGGTTATGGCAATGGAAAATGCAAGCGACTACCTGTCCAAGAACTCTGCAGGTACCGGCCCGTTCGTTCTTTCCGAGCGCGTGGACGGTGGCTACACCAAGATGGTACCCAACAAGGACTACTGGCGTGAAGGCTCCGATGTTGACTCCCTGACTTTCATGGTTGTTCCTGAAGATGGCGCCCGTCTGGCAATGCTGCAGACCGGCGAAGCTGACATTATCTACCCCATTCCCACTACGGATGTCGGTATGATTGAAAATGATCCCTCCATCCATTTGGACATCGCTCCCACTACCACTTATCGTTACGTTACTCTGAATACCGAGTGGCAGCTGCCCGATGGCCGTAAGCCTTTCTCCGACAAGCGTGTCCGTCAGGCTATGAACTACGCATTTGACAACGAGCTGTACGCAAAGGTCGTTTTCAATGGCTATGCAAAGGCTCCTACTTCCATCTTCTCCGATTCCATTATGTACTTCGCTGAGCAGACTCCTTATACTAAGGACCTGGATAAGGCAAAGGCTCTGATGGCTGAGGCAGGATATGCAGATGGCTTTGATGTTGAGCTGATCGTTGACAATACTTCCGCAGAGCAGAAGGGTGCAACCTTCGTGATGCAGCAGCTGTCTGAAATCGGTATCAATGTTAAACTTCTCCCCAATGAGTCCACCGCAAATGCGGAGATTACCAGTGCACCTCTGGAGGATACCAAGGTTCAGATGTGGTATGTTAACTGGTCTTCCGGTTCTTACGAAGCTGACGGCTCCATGAGAAGCATCCTGCATGGCAGCAAGTTCCCTCCCGAGGGCTACAACACTGCATTCTGGAAGAACGACAAGTTTGATCAGCTGCTGGATGATGCACTTCGTATGTCTGATCCCGATCAGATTGCCGCAGCTTATGCAGAAGCTCAGGCAATTGCTTGGGATGAGTGTCCCTGGATTTTCCTGGGCAACGACAACGGCCTGCAGGCATGGAAGACCTATGTTGAAGGTCTGGCCTTTAAGCCCGGCGGAGTCTTTGTCTTCACAAATGTTCACCTGAACCACTAATCAATATTTGGAACGGAGTAGGGAACTACTCCGTTCCCCCACTACCAGAGAGGAATAACGTATGGGACGTTACTTTACAAAACGAATACTGGAGACGATCCCTCTGCTGTTGGTCATTTCCATCTTCGTTTTCATGTTTATTCACCTGATCCCCGGAGATCCTGCCAAGGCAATTGCTGGTCTGGATGCTCCCCCCGAACGAGTTGAAGCAATTCGCGAAGAGTTCGGTCTGAACGATAATTTGTTTGTGCAGTATTTCAATTATATGAAGGACTTGCTGCATGGTGATATGGGCACAAGCATTAAGTCTAATCTGCCTGTCAGTGAGCTGATTTGGTCCCGTTTTCAGTATACCATCCGTCTGGTGTTTGCCGGACTGATTTGGGCGCCGGTTGCCGGTATCCTTATAGGTGTGTTTTCTGCAATTAAACGAGGGACATGGGTAGACTTGGGCGGTATGCTTTTGGCAATTTGCGGTCTGTCTGCTCCCGGATTTGTGCTGGGCCTTGTTGGAATACAGTTTTTCTCGGTAAGACTTGGCTGGCTGCCAACTGCGGGACTGGATTCATTTAAGAGCTTTATTCTGCCGTCCATCGTCATGGGTACAGGTATCATGGCCAGCTTGGCCAGATATTCTCGTTCTTCCATGCTGGAGACGCTGCGTGAGGACTATGTGCGTACTGCTCGCGCTAAGGGACAGAAAGAGTCCATTGTTATGTTCCGGCACGCATTTAAGAACTCCTTGATTCAGGTGGTTACCGTTCTGGGTCTGCAGATCGGCGGCCTGCTGTCCGGTTCCGTTATTACGGAGAATATTTTCTCTGTCCCCGGCATGGGACGACTGCTGACGGATTCCATCGCATTCCGCGATTATCCTACCATTCAGGGCCTTTTGATGATCTTTGCGGTACAGTATGTTCTGATCAATCTGATTGTTGATATGCTGTATGGTGTTATTAACCCGAAGATCC
>JARIAT010000014.1 GCA_029257715.1 Faecousia sp.
ATGGTTGATTTGGAACACGCCAGAGCGCTTCTGGAGGAAATGGGGCTGAATACTGCAGCGCAGCTTCTAGATGCGCATCTGGAGCAGTCAGTCCATGAGGATCTGACCTATGTCCGGTTTCTGAACCGTCTGCTTACCGCAGAACAGACCGAGCGCAGGCGAAAAAGTCAGGAGACTCGGATGAAGCTGTCCAGGCTTCCCCACCGGAAACAACTGGAAGACTTTGATTTCGATTTCCAGCCCAGCATTGACCGGAGACAGATCGCAGAACTGGCCAACCTAGCCTTTGTGGAGCGAGCAGAGAATGTAATCTTCCTGGGGCCTCCTGGTGTGGGCAAGACCCATCTGGCGGTTGGCCTGGCCCTGAAGGCCCTGGAGGCCGGAAAGGTGGTTTACTACACCACCTTATCTTACCTCATTGAAGATCTGAAAAAAGCGCAGTCTCAGGGACGTCTGGACCGCAGATGGCGGGTGTATCTCCGACCGGCGGTTCTGGTGATTGACGAAATTGGCTATTCTCAATTGAACCGTCAGGAAGCAGAACTGTTCTTCCGCCTGATTTCCGAGCGGTATGAACATGGCAGCGTGATCTTAACCAGCAACAAGTATTTCAGCGGATGGGGTGAGCTGCTCAGTGACACGGTGCTGGCGACAGCCCTGCTTGACAGGCTTCTGCACCATGCTCATGTTATTAACATCCGGGGCGAAACCTACCGTCTCAGAGACCGGCTGAAAGCTGGAATTCAGACGGCTCCACCGGCCGAACTCCCGGCCGAACCGTAACCGACGGTAATAACTCCGGCGTTTGTAATGTCGGCGATTGGGTCAAATTCTGCCCGGCGTTTTGAGTCAATTATATTCCGGCCTTGACAGAACTTTAGTAAGCGTCAATTCTGGCAGCGAATAAAGCAGGCCCGGCACCATTGCGGTGCCGGGCCTCGCTTATTTTGGTCTACATTCAGTCGGAGCATTCCAGGGCAGTAAGGACTGGATTATACATACAAAAATATAGATGATATTGGGACGAAATCCTTTTGCAAAGAATATATTTATTTAGCAGGGCGCCGGATGGCGCCCTGCTCCTGTTTCATATGGGTGATTGTTATACGCTTACTTATAAGCGGACGTTTAACCCTATCTGTTTTCTCCGACAGCAAGAATTTAACCAGTATAAATTCTGCGGAGAGTCCGATTCAGAAGAAGCATCTTCGGTCGGCATCGCGGATTCTCTGGAGATCGGATATGTGATTACCGCATAGAGAACAATGCCTTCCGATAGAATCCTATTCATGCCTGTTCATGTATAAAACATCATCAAATTGCCTGAGATATTCTTCTCGCCGATCATGTGTAATAACGATTCGGGTGTAACCCTGCAAACCAAAAATGAAGTTATTGATACTGTCTCGGTTGTCAGGATCCAACGCTGCAGTCGGTTCATCAAACAAAATGGTCTTTTTATGCTGGATCATAATTCGTGCCAAGGCGACGCGCTGCCGCTCGCCTCCGGACAGCTTGTCTCCAAAATCGCCTAGCGGTGCATTCCCTGTCAAAGCTGCCAAGTCAGATATGCCAAGTTGCTCCAGAAGATGCTGATATTCTTCCGAATCGCTGGTGGGAACATCCCGGAACATCGTAATATTTTCATACAGCGAACCATTAAACAGGTACGGTGTCTGCGAAACGACACCGATCTGTTGAAAAATCCTGCTTTCATCCAGATCATGGATATCTTGCCCGTTGATGGTGATAGATCCGGAATAGTTATCATAATACTTCAGCATCAACTTCAGCAAAGTTGATTTTCCGCTTCCACTTTCTCCTACAATCGCATAGCATCGGCCGGGTTCAAAGGTGTATGAAAAATCGGAATACAGTGGTTTCTTATCAAAGCCGAAGGAGACATGATGATAAGCAAGCTCCGCAGCCTTAACAGCCTCAACATTGCTGTCCGCCGGAACTGGATATTCCGTCTCTTCGTGAAGCCTTTTTGTAATGCCTGCAGCAGAACGATAGGAAACAATATGCTCAATTAAATTGGATACATTATTGGAAAAGCTCGAAAAGCAGCTGGTTGCCGCCAGCATTTTCGCTGCAGAAAAAGATCCACGCATAATCAGAACAGCACCAACAAGAATACCAACCCAGCTGACCAATGAAGCGACTGTATAGAGGAGCTGATTTCCCGCATTAGAGAGAATTAAGAAATTTTCATTACTCTTCTGCATCTGTTTGCTGGCCGAGAGGAATCGGTCGGCGAAATACGGTGCGGACTTTGTCTCTCGTATGGCAGAACTGCCATCAACGCACTCTTTTAAAACGTGTGTATAACTGTGGGCACTTTCAGAAAAGCGATTACGGGCTTCATTTTGTCTGCAAGCCAGCTGTTTTTGTAAAGCAATCGGCACGACCGTTGAAATCAGACTGATCACAAATAGCCACGGGCTTAAGTACAGCAGCATCGCAGTAGAGGCAAGAATATTTACGGCTGCATCCCACATAAAGGGGATTGTCGCCATTCGTGCAGCTCGGTAAGTATCACTGTCCGTGGTGAGCAGGGTCATGTAATAAGCGGAGTCTTTCTTACGTTGAAACACGCTCGGACGATTGAGCAGATTCTGCATAACAGCTTGTCTCATTCTGATGTCGCCGTCTGATAAATATCTCTGCCTCGTCACGGTGATCGAGACGGATAATGCAAAATTTAAAAGCAACAGGAAGAGTGTTAGTCCCGTTGTGAATATCACCCGATCCCAATCCATTGCCTGTGCATAGTCTAAAATGGAAGCCATTTTGTAAGCTGTGACGGTTGCAACAAAGGCGTTGATCAACATACAGGTGCAGGAACCAAAAAGTAACATTTTTCCTCTTCTGGATAATGACATACGTGAAATCATTGTGACCCCCCTAAATATTTTTGTTCAATCATTCCAAAATAGATGCCTGCAGCAACAATTACACTTGGTTCATCAACGATATACATGACCGGTAAGCGTCGGCCTGCATCAAAACTGAAGTGATAAGCTAAAACTGGACACGGAGGAGGTAGAAATTGGACATGGGAATGCAGCAAGATAGATATAGAAAGATTTCCCATGGACAGATTCTGCACCAATCGTGAACAGGAGGCTTACATATGAAATACACAAAAGAAGAAAGACTGGACATAGGCCGCCGGATATACGACG
>JARIAT010000015.1 GCA_029257715.1 Faecousia sp.
GCATCAGACCGTGGTTCACATGGACACACACCAGCTGCTTGCCGATTGCCTTAATCAGCAAAGCTGCAACAACGGAAGAGTCAACACCGCCGCTCAGGGCCAAAAGGACCTTCTTGTCTCCCACCTGGGCACGAACAGCAGCAACCTGTTCATCAATAAAGGCAGCAGCCAGCTCAGGGGTATTGATACGCTGCATGCTATCGGGTCTCACATTAGAATTCATCGCGTTTCCTCCTATTGTCATAAAGGTAGAATCAATTACAACTTTATTCGACATAATGCCGAATTTTTCTAACTTATTGTAACGCATTCACGTGCGCAAATCAACAGAAAATTTTACATTTTCCCCCTGTCAAAATACAGAAATTCAGGCTTCATCTTTTTTAAGATTTGAAATGATTGACAAAAAACTGTGTTGCTTATATAATACAGTTGATGAGTGTATTATATAACTAATACAGTAAAGGCGGTGTATCGATTGATCTGCTTCGACCAATTTGCACAGGACAGCAGCTCTCCTATCTATCTGCAAATCATCGGATTTATAAAGCGGGGAATTGTTGCCGGAACCATTACTGACGGTGACGAAATGCCGTCACGCCGAACGCTTTCGGCGCTGCTCGGTGTTAACCCGAATACGGTGCAGAAGAGCTATGCAATACTGGAGGAAGAGGGGCTGATTTTATCCCGATCCGGTGCAAAAAGCTGCGTTTCTGTCAACAAAGAATCCATTCACAAGCTTCGGCAGGAGCTTCTGGGGGACAGTCTTCGGGCTGTTGCCAAAGATATGAAACAGATGGGAATGACACAGGAAGATGCCTTAGCCGCTCTTTCTTACTACTGGGAGGTAGAACCATGAAATCAAAACTGAGTATTGCTTCGCTAGCCGTTTCCTTGACCACTCCTGTAACAGTCCTTATATTCCTGATTACCGGAATTCTCCAATGGCTGCTTTTTGACCCGGCGTTTTTTTCCGCATCTGACTACTTCAGCGCTTTTGAATTCGGAATCGACGGACGTTTTTGGCAGATTGGTCGCCTCGGATTTTATTTGCTGATTCTAGCCCTGATGTTCTCCCTGATTTCCCGGAAAACGGACTTCCATATGACACTTGACCGTTTGGGTGTCTCCCACCGGGAATGCACGGTGCTGTTTGGGTTGATATTATCGGTCTGGTTTCTGCTCTACTGGTTTTTTCAGACCGCGTTGGCCGTTGTGATTTACAGCCGCTATGCTTCCCACGCATCCGTTCCCGCCACGGAGCTGCTGCTCGCCTGTTATACATCCAAATATCTCCATCTTCTGATTCCTTTGCGGAATGTTTGGGGCTATGCAAGAAACATTCTGATTGCCTTTAGTTTTGGGATGACTGTCAGCTGTACAGCCTATTACATCCGTCAAAAGAAACAGTTGGGACTGGGATTTATCCCGATCGTATGGGTGGCCTTTGTGAAACTTCTCACACCGAATCATCCTGTTACTCGGACAGAAGATCTGATGCTTTCCGTGCTCTGCCTGATGATTCTGAGCTCCTGCCTCTATTTTTCCGGAAGGAGGACGCTTCTTGAAAAAGATTGATATTCAGGATTTTGTTCCGGTCGGAATTGACTTCCGACAGATGGAAGGCCACTGGATTACAGGGGGATTACTCGTATGCGGCGCATGGAGTCTTATCACACCGATTCAGTATTTTGATCTGCGTCAGCAGGTTTTGCAATCGCTTAAAAACCACGGGCCGGTTCTTCGTATGGTGCCGTTTTCTGAGCTTTCACGGCTGGGGATTTCCATTTTCCCTCTGTTCTTTTTAGCCATGCTGCTTCTGGGCTTGACTCATATGCACATTCACCACCGGCAATCCATGAGCGTTTATCTCATGAAGCGGCTTCCAAATCCCTGGGAATACCAGATCCGCTGCTGGACCGTGCCGCTGCTCGCAATTCTTGCAGCCGCCATCGAACTGGCATTGCTTTACGGCCTCTACTACCTGATCTATCTCAAGTGTACACCGATTGAATGTCTCTTATTCATGTATCAAACGTAAAAGGAGGGTTCGCCATGCTGACCATCAACAATCTGCAAAAGCACTATTTAAACGGCAAAACCGCCCTTCGGGGTGTCAATCTGGAAATCGGTCCCGGAGAAATTGTGGGGCTCTTTGGTGAAAACGGCGCCGGGAAAACGACCCTTATGAAAAGCATCCTGAATTTTCTTCCTTATACCGGCTCCATTACGCTCGATGGAGAACCCATCACACACCGCAACATCTCCCGTCTAAGCTTTGCTACCTGTGAGCATTCCTTCTTCCCCACCCTGACTGCCGAAGGCCATCGGGAATTCTATGAAGCGCATTTTCCAAATTTCCGACGGCAGCGATTCGATGCGCTGATGGAGTTTTTTAATCTTCCCCGTCATCGGTGCATCGGCAGCTTTTCCACAGGTCAGCAAAACCAGTTTGAAGTTATTCTTTCCGTCAGTCAGGGCGCCGAGTATATTCTCATGGATGAGCCTTTCGCCGGAAACGATGTGTTTAATCGAGAGGATTTCTATAAAGTCCTGCTTGGCATCCTTGACCCAAACGAAACCATTCTCTTATCCACCCACCTGATTGAGGAAGTGGAGCCTATCATCAGTCGGGCCGTTTTACTGCATGAAGGAACCATAATCGGGGATCAGACCATATCTCAGCTGGAACAACATAATCTCAGCCTGATGCAATATGTGAAGCAGTCCTATCACTACCGTTCTGACCGCGTTGGAAAAGCTTTGAATTTACTGATTGAAAAGGAGGAATAACGGATGCGCAAAGCGATTGCCTTTCTGCTAGCCGCTGCGGTTTTGACCGCCGGAACCATCCTGCTCCACGCAAAAATCTGGAAGATTGAGGAGGATGTCGTCATTACAGAGGAAATTCTCTCCGGAGATATCCGATGGATGGAAGGAAAAACAGCCGAACTCCGCTACCAAACAGGGAATCAGCTCCAGTGGGATCTTAGCTATGCGTTTGGAAAAACTCCATCCTGCACATCTTCCTTCGAGCTGCTTACAAAGTCAGCATCGATTCGTAATTCCATCACGAACGAATTTTCCATTGAACCCCATTACGGCTATATTTACACCGGAACCGTCGAGCTGGACCCTGCGTATCCGCTGTATGGGATGATTACAAAGCTTCTGGACGAAACCCCTGTCGGGGAAACCCGGAGTACGCAGTTTCCCACCATCGATTATTTTGAGAATTATCCCTATCGTCTCTACCTTTCCTATGTAAGTCCCTCCCAAATGTGCAATTGTTCCTACGACTTCTCCCCCACGGTATCGCAGGCAGATCAATGCTTCTTCCAGGATTTTTCCGAGAAATTCCGATTTCCTGTCTCAGAGACGGATTCGACGTTCCTATCGGTTCAAAAGAATTCTCAGGGGAAACTGGAAGGCTTTGATTTCCGCCATCAGGAAAATCTCTCCTACGGCTTTTATACCGCATTCACCGATGATGGGTTATACCTGCTCCCGTACTACGAGACCATTGACGGAAAGCCCCTTCGGGGAGAATTTCCCGAAGGGCGTGGGTTATACTATCTTCCCTGGAAAATAGAGGAAAACGTCACCTTCGAGACAGAACTGGAGGGGCAGCCGGTATCCGGTCATGGTGTTCTGCCCGATATGGATCATCTGCAAAACCTCTTTTCCATTGACGATGATATCCCCGTTCGCTATTTTGATGTATCCGAGGATCAGCATACTTCCAGAATCCTCACCGAAGAATCCGACGGCATTTACCTCAACGTCCTGGGAATCCCAGACGGAACCCTCCACAATCGAGTCCGCCTGATGGACAACGGTGCTGATCCTGCGATTTCTGTTCCCACGGCTGCTGTCCAAAATGGATTCATGGTTGTATCCGCCGCCGGGAAAATGGCGCTTGTCAATCTTGATAAGGACTGTCAGGTGGAATTCTGCGTTGACTCCGACGGTGCCGAGCAGCATCTTTATGGACTTCAGGAAAGCAACAGCATGGTTCTCCGCTACGAGGATGGGGTGCTGACACTGCTCAATCAGGGAAATTTTCGCGACTGTTCCTTCTATGCCATGGTTTTCACCTCCGACGGTCTGCAATTTCTTGCGGATTATCGCTGTAATCTGGATGTAGCCCCAAATATCCATCACTACATTCCTACCAACTACGACCAACCAATTTCCCTGCGGTAAATCCCAGCAAAACCTCCCCATCCGATTAAGCGGGAAGTTTTTCTAAAGGGTTCTCAGAATCTCTCCGCAGCCACGAACCACAAGATCGGGTTTATCCGGTGGCTTCCGCAGAATTTCTTTGTCCGTTTCCCACGCATCACCAGAATTCCCGTGATTCCGGCATTCTGTCCACTCCTGATGTCAGTATAAATCCAATCTCCAATCATGCAGGTTTCTTCTCAGACTCTGCCTAGCCTCTCCATCGCAAGCTCCGTCCCCTTAGATCCCTCGCTCCGAAGTTCCGCTTTTCCATAGGTTCCTCCCGAATTTTCTTTCTATCATTTAATCCTCAGCCGGAAATCATGTCAACTTCCGACTTAGTTTGAATGGTTTTTCGATTTTTTATCTTGCATTTTTCTACATAATCCGCAATAATAGAAGGATACATACTTGCTGCTTATGGAGGATAATATGGAAGCACTGGAAAAAAGAATTTGCCGTGACGGTAAAATTTTGCCCGGCAATATTGTCAAGGTGGATAGCTTTCTGAACCATCAGATCGACACAGCCTTCCTGGGCGAAATTGCGGATGAGTTCGCAAGACAGTTTGATATCTCGAAGGTCACGAAAATCCTGACTGCCGAAGCCAGCGGCATTGCACTGGCTGCCGTATGTTCGTTCAAATACGGAATTCCCATGGTTTTCGCCAAGAAGGCTAAGAGCGACAACATTGAAGGTGGACTCTATCAGAGCGATGTCATGTCCTATACCTACAAGCGCAAGGTCACCCTGATCTGCTCCAAAGAATGGATCACGAGCGAAGACCGTGTGCTGATTATCGATGATTTCATGGCAAAGGGCGAGGCTATGCGCGGTCTTCTCGGAATCGTAGATCAGGCCGGCGCAGAGCTGGTCGGCATCGGTGTGGCCATCGAAAAAGGATTCCAGCACGGCGGCGATTCGCTGCGTGAGTCCGGTTATCCCCTGAAGTCTCTGGCCATTATCGATTCTGCTGACGAACACGGTTTTACCTTCCGCAAAAACGATTAACAACCACCGGACAGTCGGAATCCTCCGGCTCGTCCGGTTTTTTCCACAGAGCTGCTGCAGCCCTGTGGAAAATGCGATAAGGAGGCCTATATGGCAAATATCATCGAACTGACCGATCTTTCCGCTGCGGAACTGGATGTCTATGCCCGTCTTACTGAGGCACAGCTTCGAAACAAGCTTGAGCCGCACAAGGGCATTTTCATTGCGGAGAGTACCAAAGTCATCGGCACCGCACTGGATGCCGGCTATGAGCCACTGTCGCTGCTCATGGAGCGCAAGCATATTACAGGGCAGGCCGCGGAGATTTTAGAGCGCTGCGGAGACATTCCCGTCTATACCGCTGACCGAGAAATTCTGGAATCTCTGACCGGTTATCAACTGACCCGAGGAATTCTTTGCGCCATGCGCCGACCCGCTCCCCGGAGCGTTGCGGATGTCTGCTGCGATGCCCGCAGAGTGGCTGTTCTGGAAGGAATCGTCGATTCCACCAATTTGGGGGCGATTTTCCGCTCCGCCGCTGCCCTTAATATGGATGCGGTCATTCTCTCCCCGTCCTGCTGTGATCCCTACTACCGCCGCTCCGTCCGGGTCAGCATGGGGACAGTATTTCAGATTCCATGGGCAAGAATGGAGGACGCATGGCCTGATCCCGGAATGAAAATCCTAAAAGATATGGGATTCAAAACGGTGGCCATGGCACTGTGTGATGACTCCGTCTCGATTGACGATCCCAGACTCATGGCGGAGGAAAAACTTGCCATCATCATGGGTACGGAGGGCGATGGATTGGGCCGCACCACCATTGAAGACTGCGACTATACCGTCAAAATCCCCATGAGCCACGGCGTGGATTCCCTCAATGTGGCGGCAGCCAGTGCTGTCGCATTCTGGCAGCTGGGAAACCGGTAAAAAAACCCGCCATGCGGCGGGTTTTTTTGTTGACAAAAGTTTTCCACATACTTGCGGCAGCTTTGTGGAAAGCTACGACTGGGTCCTTTGAGAAAATTCACCGCCATACCAACCTTTCTCCCGGGTCTGTTCCTCCAGCTGGGCACTTTCCTCCCGAAGTTTTGTGATATACTCCTTGGGACTGATGGCATATTCAGCCTTGAATGCCCGATAGAAATTGGAATAATCCCCAAATCCGCACTGCTGATACACGGTTGTAGACGGCACCCCATCGCTCAGCAGATGTTTTGCAACCACAAGCCGTTTTTGAATGATATAGCGATAGACAGAAGTTCCCACAAGGCGGTTAAATTCCCGTGACAAATGGTATTTGCTGATAAAAAATTCATTGGCCAGCAGATCCAGAGACAACTCTTACTGATAATGCTCATTGATATATGCC
>JARIAT010000042.1 GCA_029257715.1 Faecousia sp.
AGCCTCTGTCCAACCTGGACGCAAAGCTGCGTAACCAGATGCGTGCCGAGATCATCAAGCTGCGTGAGCGTATCAATACTACCTTTATCTACGTTACCCATGACCAGACTGAGGCTATGACTCTGGGCGACCGTATCGTCATCATGAAGGACGGTTTCATCCAGCAGATCGGTACACCTCAGGAAGTCTTCAATCACCCCTACAACCTGTTTGTTGCCGGCTTTATCGGCACGCCTCAGATGAACCTGTTCGACGCTAAGCTCGTCAAGAAGGATGGCAAGTACGCTGTTGAGCTGGCAAACCTGTCTGTTGTTCTCTCCGACGAGAAGCAGGCTGCTCTGGCAAAGAACAATGTCGGTGAGCAGGAGGTTATTCTGGGTGTTCGTCCTGAGCATATCACTCTGGATTCCAACGGCATCCCCGCAAAGGTCGATGTTTCCGAAATGATGGGCTCCTCCGTCCACCTGCATGTTACCGCTATGGGCCGTGATGTGGTTCTGGTTGTGTCCACCATGGATATGACCGGCGCAGAGGTTGCTGCTCTGACCAACGGTGCAAATGTCAACTTCGACTTCGGCGGCCATGTCTGCCACGTCTTCAATAAGGAGACCGGCATCAATCTGGAAGCCTAATTTTCTTGATTTTACCAAAGCGCTGCTGCAATTTTTGCGGCAGCGCTTTTTTATCTGAAAATCGGTATGAATTGCTTACTTTTTGTCCATCTTTATCGGAGGATGTGTCACATCGTTTCCTCTGCGCAATTCCCTCTTCCATCTTCGGTGAAATTAACAAAAACAGCCTGTACTTTGTAACATGAACCGCATTTACCTTGACAAAGTGCCGAATCAGAGCTAATCTAGTTCATATAGCTCAAATTTGGAAGTCTGGTCAGCAACTGTTGATTTCCAATTTCCAGTTATATCACCGAACGGCCTTTGTCCCCCGTACAGGCCGATGGATCAAGATTTTTTTGCGGAATCCCGCATGAGATAGGAGAATGAACATGAGTTACAACTGCCAGAACATTTTGCAGTGGACCGAAGCTCATCTGAAGTATCAGTACGATGTTTCCCTGAGTCAGGCCACCCCTCAGGAACTTCATGAGGCACTGGGGCATGCAGTTATGATGGCCATCAGCGAGCACTGGACCAACAGCCGAACCGCACGTAAAAGTGAGCGGAAAGCTTACTATTTCTCCGCCGAATATCTGATCGGCCGACTGGTCTATTCCAACCTCTTTAATCTTGGGATTCTCGACGAAATGAAGCAGGTTTTCGCAGAGCATGGCGTGGATCTGGCATGTCTGGAAGAAATCGAGGACGACGCACTTGGCAACGGCGGTCTTGGCCGTTTATCCGCATGTTTTCTGGATTCCGCTGCCAGCTGCAATCTTCCGCTGTCCGGCTACGGACTGCGCTATCGTTTTGGCCTGTTCAAACAGAGCTTTGACGAAAACGGCAGCCAAATTGAATCTGCCGACGACTGGACAAAATTCGGTGATCCCTGGTCCTTCCGTCGCTATAATCATACCGTAAAGGTCCACTTCCCTGACCATACCGTTCTGGCTGTCCCATATGACGTTCCTGTCATCGGTTATGGCACCGATAATATCGGCACACTGCGTCTGTGGCAGTGTGAGGCAGAGGACGAGCTGGACTTTACCGCATTTAACAATCAGGATTATCTCCGCGCACTGGATCAAAAGAACAAGGCTGAGGATATCACCCGTGTTCTTTACCCCAACGACTCTACCTGGGACGGCAAGCGCCTGCGGATCAAGCAGCAGTATGTGCTTTCCTCGGCCTCCTTGCAGGATATGATGCGCACATTCAAGCTTAATCACGGAAATGATCTGCATAAATTTGCAGATTTCTATGCTGTTCAGCTCAACGATACGCATCCTGCCATGTCTATTCCGGAGCTGATCCGGCTTTTGATGAACGAGGGAATGAGCTTTGAGGAAGGCTTTGAGATTGCCTCCAGAACATTCTCTTACACAAATCATACCGTCATGGGTGAAGCGTTGGAGAAGTGGCCGCTGGATCTTCTTCGCAGCGTTGTGCCGGATATCGTAGACATTATCTGCCGTATCGACCATAAGATCCGTACAGAACATCCCGGGCTTTACGTCATTAACCACGATATTGTCCACATGGCAAATATGTCCGTTTACGTGGGAAGCTACGTTAATGGTGTTGCGGAAATTCATTCCCAGATTTTGAAGGATGACCTGTTCCGTGACTGGTATCAGGTTTTCCCTGAGCGTTTCCAAAATAAAACCAATGGCATTACCCCTCGCCGTTGGATGGGTCTGTGCAATCCCGAGCTGACAGCATTGATCCGCTCCCGTATCGGGGGAGATTTTCTCAAGGATCTGGATCAGCTGACCGAACTCAAGTCCCAGATTGACACAGATTTGATTGAAAAATTCAATGCCGTCAAGCGCACAAAGAAGGAGCAGCTCTGTAAGATCATCGCCCAGAAAGAGGGTGTCCAGCTGAATCCCGACTTTCTGTTTGATGTACAGGTCAAGCGCCTGCATGAGTATAAGCGCCAGCTGATGAACGCCCTTTCCATCGTAGATATTTATTTCCGCCTGAAGGACGGGAGTCTGCCTGACTTCCATCCCACGGTCTATATCTTCGGTGCGAAATCTGCCCCCGGCTATGCTCGTGCGAAGGCAATTATCCGCTATATTAACCGGATTGCAAAAATGATCAACAACGATCCCACGGTCAATGATAAGCTGAAGGTTGTATTTGTGCAGAACTATAACTGTTCTTATGCCGAGCATATTATTCCTGCCGCTGATATTTCCGAGCAGATTTCTCCCGCAGGCACCGAGGCATCCGGTACCGGCAATATGAAGCTGATGCTCAACGGTGCTGTAACGCTTGGCACACTGGACGGTGCAAATGTGGAAATTGTTCAGGAAGCCGGTATGGAAAACAACTATATCTTCGGCTCCACGGTCGAGCAGATCAATGCCTGTCGGGATTCCTACTATCCTCGAGGTATTTACGAAAACAACCATCGTCTTCACCGTGCCATTGATACACTGGTGGATGGGACAGTCCCCACAGACTGTGAGCAGGCAGACCTGTACCATTCCCTTTTGGATGGCAGCGACTGGAGCCGAGCAGATAACTATTATCTTCTTCTGGACTATCAGGCTTATATCGATGCCAAGCTTCAGACCAATCGGGATTACGCTGACCGTGAGGCTTTTGGCAGAAAGTGCCTGATGAACCTTGCCTCCGGCGCAAAGTTCTCTTCTGACCGTACTATTCGTCAGTACGCCGAAGAAATTTGGAAAATCAAACCCACGCATTTCAATTAAATTTATGACAAAAGCCCGTTTTCAAATGAAAACGGGCTTATTTTATCAGTGGGGTTCTACCCCATCCGGAAGATGGGGAATTTCTCCCGATTCATTTGCTTCCCGAAACACGATGGAATAGGCCACATAGTTTTCCCGGCTCTCCTGTTCCATGTTCAGCTCTGTTATGTAGGCAGAAATCGTCCCCCAGATTGGATGTTTCAGTTCTCCGACCGTTCCCGTCGCCATAATCACTGACAGCGCATTAAAGCGGCTATGTGCGGACGGACCCTGAAAAATACCTTTAGCCTGAATGGTCCGGCACAGCGGTCCGAGACCTATGTACTTGATGGTTCCGTCAGATTCGATTCGATACTGTGGCTCTCTAGATGCAAAAATCTGAAATACTTCCGGATTTTGCGGCCATGTAAACATTCTGAATGAGATTTTATCCATGGACTTCCTCCCTGCGTCCCAATGCAAAGCCATTTAATTCCACGCTCAGAGTTCCCTCGTGAAATTTACGTTTGGTCTGATTCCAGAAGCAGCTTTGATAACAGATGGTTCTGCCTCCACGGGTGACGCGAATTTCCATAGGCTCCTGACCGAAATCCGGCTCCTCCGCTCCAGCGGGGATATTCTGCACCAGACGAAGCGACCAGCCGCCGCATCCAGGTGTTACATTGGCCGGAAGCATCTCTCCGATGGTGCCGACCATCCGTCGCTTGAGATCCTGCTCCTCCGAAAATTCCGCTGCATATACCACCTCTGCCCCGCCGATTGTCACATGCCATTGTCTGGGAATGGGATCCACCGGCTGGTCCATGCGAATCTGAAAAATTCCGATAATCAGCACCTGAAAGCAGTCACATCCCGGCAAATATTCCATTGGCTCCATTCGAGCAGAGATGTGTGCTTCCTCCAGCGCCGTAACGGCTTTGGCGGCAGTTGTCTGGCAAGCCCATCCGCCTTTCGCTCTGGGGCTCAGAATTCGGACCGAGAGTGTGGCTTTTCCACCGCCCCAATCAAGCCCCCGCAGTCCCACCGCCGCCACCGGTTGGGAAATGGCCTGAACCGGTGCGGAGGCATATTCTTCGCCGGAAGCAATTCCGGCCGTCGCCAAAATCTGCGTTACTTTGTTCAGCCATTCTTCGCCCAAACGATATCGACTCCTTTCTCAATGCACATTGCCCAGATATATGCAGGTTTCTTTGTTCCGTAAACTGTCTGTATGGAACGGACGAGATAATGTTTCCCGTCCATTTCCAGCTCATCGGACAGCTGAACCGGCATCTCCGGCGGTCCAATATAGATATATCGGTTTCGGTTTTCCAACCCAAGCGGACCGGGGTGCAGTTGGGTCATCCGGTCCATTTTCCCGGTGTCCGGCTCAAAGAATCCGAAAATTTCGATTTTCTCTGTGCCTCTGTGCAGAAAAATTCTCCGGCCGTAGCATCTCAGGATTTTCCCGATCATCCGTTCCACTGTCATACCCCCCGGAAAGAAAACGAATCCGATCGATAAGGTGCCAGCATTTGATCTGCCTGCTGCCGCATAATGTTTGCTCCCTCCGACGAATTTTTCCTCTGTACCGTTACGTCACCCACGGTAAACCGCTCCACCTGATTGTTTTCATCCGCCTCGAGATAGGCAGCTGCGGCATAAAGGCTGCCCGCCGCAATGAACAGTTCTCTGCACGCATCGAAATCTATATCGGGGCGAAGACCCGCAGCAATGGAGGCATTGGCCCCCACGCTGAAACTTTTGAGTATCAAGCATTGCTGCGGATCTGTTTCTCCTGTCATCGCCACTGCCCTTGTAAAAATCTCGTCACTCAGATTCATACCTTCAGAACCTTTACTGCACCGTCACAGATCTTTCCGAATCCGGAGACGGATGTAATCGCAGCACGTTCCAGCTGTCGATCAATCAGCTTATCGTATTCGACCAGAACATCCCCTGCCCGCACCTGCTCCAGTGCATAGCGGCTGTCAATTCCGATAATCATTCCGTCGGGAATACAGGCGGTTCGATGCAGCTGTGCACCCAAGGGAGTTGAAAGCTTACCCGTTCCCTGGAAATTCAGGCCGGTCAGCGGATTCTGCAGTTCAGGAATCTTCAGCATCTTGGTCATCATCGCGCTGTTGCAGAGCATACCGTTCATGGTGTAGGGATCGAACTGTCCCCAGAACTCCACCAGCTGATCGTACCCGAGCGTTCCTGTTGTTCCGGTGATGGGGCTGTGCCCCACCTGAAGCACTTCGGCCTTATTGTCATTTCCGTCGCCGTTAATCATCACATCCACCGCATCTGCCAGCTGCATTTTCTGAATATAGCTGCCGATCTGCCGCAGCATCACGCTGAAGAGGTCGAGCTTTTGGAATCGAACTGCTTCATAGCTTGCAACCAGCATCCGGCCTCGCTTGGTCAGATTGATCAGATGATCTCTGGTCTTGACTCTGGTTGCGGGAATGGCACTGCCCTCCGCCACACGCTTGGGTGCCGCAGACTCTTCGTCTGCCTCAGAATAAATCGAGCGATAGTCCATTGCATCAATGACCGTCGTCGTTGCGGTGATTGCAGGAAGAATGTCATTTTCTTCCATCCCCTGATGAACGGCACGGGAAATGTATTCGGGGAAGAGTACGGCAGAATCCATATTGCGGAAGAACTTCTCCACAGTGGAGGAGCCTGCTCCCTTGACACGGATGCCGAAACGCTTTAGCTGACGCTGGAACGCATCGGTCCCTTCCAACGCTGTTCCACGATAGTTTTCACTGGGGTCAAGGCTCTCCAGAACCTGTGTAAAGTTCATTCCCTCCTGACGGTACATCCCTTTTTCGAGTCTCAGATTATCATAAGCCATAGTTGTTCCTCCTTACAGTTCGATCATTGCGGTATGGTTGACAGCATCGACGCTGACAACCAGATAGGATCTTGTGCCGGCAGCCTTGACACCGCCTGTTCCATTGCTCTGCAAATTAGAAAAGCCCAGCGCAGGAGCGCTTCCGGAATATTTGACCTCCGCAAAGCCATGGAGCTGAACTCCTGCGGCGCCCTTGCGGACGGATTCAATGATTCCGCAGAAATTCTCTCCATCCACACAGGGGGCAACCTTCCCGTTTGCGGTTACCTTGCACACCTGGCCAACCGATGCCTGATCGCATTCAAATGTGGCGCTGAGGTGGCCGATCTCTTCAAAAGATACTTTCATTCCTTGTTTCCTCCATTTTAAAAATATGTTTTCCGGAATTACCGGTAAAACTCAAATTAAGAATTCCCCATCAAACGCATCTTCCGCATAATTCTGTTCCAGCTGCAGCTGAATGGGATAGCGTTTCGCTGCCTGATGTTCCAATGCGGATTGGAACCGGCGCAGTTCTTCCGGCGCAATTTTTCCTGCCGCAGAACGCAGAGTCTGTTCATCCACACCGAGATCAAGACTCAGGCACAGCCTGACCACTTCGTCCTCCAACACTCGGGCATATTCCTTTCCCAGCTGAGCCAGTTTAAACAGGCCTCGATATTCCTCCTGTGCGCCGTAGCGATCTGCCAAATCCTTCAGGCACACCTTGCGCATCCCCATTCCCTTGAGAACCCCTGCTTCTCTCTGCGCCGGAACTGCCACAAACGAAAATTCATAAGCATCCATCGGGTCCTGCAGGATGGCGCAGCAAAGCGCACCGTCATAATGTTCTCCCTTTTGATGCCCGCAGCTTCCATACTCCTGTCCACAGATCGAGCAGGTGCTTCCGCCCATGGCGCATCCCACAGAAACTTCCTTCTTGATTCCGGCCTCAATGTCCGCAATCCACTCATCGCCGGCCGTTCCTCTGCGAATATACGCCCATGCCTTGATAAAATGGATGCCGTCCTGCTGTACGACCTCCGTCTCAAAAATACGGGCGAGCTGATTTTCCGCCGACCACTGATGATCCACGATGCCGCACTTTCCGATGAAAAGCTTTGCAAGCGTGGGAAGCGACTGCGGATCAAACCGCTCAAAATCCCGATCTACCTGATCGTCGCACAGCCGCAGGGAAAAGACATATACCTCTTCCGCCTTCAGTTCTGCCTTTGCCAGGTGATTGATGGCCTTGAGCTGCTGTTCTGTGGGTACACCGCCTCTCGCGGCTTCCGATTCCTTTTGAATCTGCACGGTTATTCCTCCTTGTTAGCTGAATTTTTGGCAAGTTCGGCCTGCGCCATATAAAGATTCGCCTTAGCCTCTTCGGTAATATCCTGTAGGCTGATGTCATCCCAGAGAATTTCCACACGGGGATCCATTCCTTCCAGTGCCAGATAGGTTCTGCATACTTTCTCTACCATCGGCTCCACCGTCCGACGAAGTGCCCAAAGCTCACTGGTCAGAAGGTCTGCCTGCTGGGTGCTCATCCGTTCTGTGGTACTCCAGCTGAATCCCAGCAAAAAGGGCGGAAGCCCTGTCTTTGAAATCAGCTGCTCCAGAATCTGCCGCACGGGGATCTGGGAATCCAGAATGGGGCTTTCTCCGCCGATCACCTTAATTTCCACATCGCCCACGGCAACGAAATCCCGAACCATCCCGTTTTTTCCGTCTTCCATTGCTTTGGCCCATTCTCCGGCAATCTGGCCTCCTCGTTCCTGCGCCATTGCAGGGTCGAGATTTTCACCGGGCTTACAGATCACGGAGTATCGGACATTTCCCGCGCGTTCCCAATTGATTCCGATGGTATTGTAGATATTCATCAGGATATCTGCTAAAAACGGCATTCCCCGAAACATACTCACTCCATAGGGATGCTTCGGTTCCGGATGCAGGGTAGTAAAAAGAAGCAGCTCCTGATACGGAAGCGGACGAATAACGCCGTGCCCGTCCTCCGCGCAAAGCTCCACATCCAGAGGATTCTCTCCCTGACGAATCTGGAGCGTCGTCACATCTCCCCAGCAGACGGCTCGCATTCTGCCTCCGGATACCACCATTTCTCCCACCGCTCTTCCATAGGTCAGCAGGCTGTCGAGATAGGTGCTTAAAAAGCTTTCAATTCCGACCTGACCTCTGCCGCATGGCACGGTTTTTAAGAACTTCTGCAATCTGCCGGTTGCCTCTTGGGAGGGGCATTGAATATCAAACCCTCCCGCAAGTCTCACAAGTTTTTCCACCGCAGCATCCAGTACCGGAATGGCCTCCCGAATCTGTTCATAAATTCGTTCTTCTCCGCCGCCCAATGGGATATAGCCCCGCAGCGATCCAAAAGGATGCTGTTCCCCACTGCGAATTTGGCACATGGCCGAAACTGCGGGGGGATTCTGCTTGCGTTTCACGTCATCGCTCCTTTCTTATCGGGGCCGCTGTACGCTGCCCACTGCAAATCCGCCGGATTTTGGCTGATGTAAGACTGTCGCTACAAAATAGCGCATATCATCCATAGCGTGATCGTGTTCCTTTTTCACCCGATCCTTCACCCCATCCCGCAGATCCCATACATATTCCTCCATTTCCCGAAGGCAGTCCGTGCATCCCTCGCACAGAACAATCTCACCGCTTTTGAGTTTTTCCGCCGTAGCGCGAATGCCGGACAGCACATCATTGTGCGCCTTTTGCACACGCCATCCCTTTTGCCGCAGAAGCTGGATAAAGCTTGCCGCCGATGGATCAACAATGACCGACTCAATACGGCGGTCCCCTGCCAGTGCTTTCAGTGCCTGTTCATATTCCCCGTCCGTCATTTGCCGCATTTCCTTCCGGGAATTGTAATAGAATTCCTGAACCCGGTACCAGATTCCGTTCTGCCTGCCCCACAGCCCCATACTGGTGGGATTGACTGTTCCATAATCGCAGGAAATATACCACTGATCGAAGCTTCCGCAGGGAATCGGCTTTGCCATTTCCGGCTCGAAGAAGTCGTATACTCTCCCTTCCGCCTGCGCCCATTCTCCGAGTACAAACCTCCGATAGAAAACGCCGCAGTACAGCCTCTGATATCGCTGACGGATTTGGTCGGTCAGTGACGGGTTATCCTCCATCGTAAAATGGAGATGCAGAACATTGCGCTTGTCTCCTTCCAGAATCCACTGCTTGTAAAACCAGTGGCTTGGGCCTGCCGGATTGCAGTTAAACCATAGTCGGCTTCCAGCCACAGAACAGCGGGCGCAGGCCTGCTCTACAAAGCTTTTCGGCATCAGGACCACCTCGTCCAGAAGCACGCCGGAGAGTGTCATGCCCTGAATCAGTCCAGCAGAGGATTCATCCCGTCCGCCGAAGATGTAAAAGTCGTTGGTGTGTCCGGCAAACCGGAGCGTCAGTTTATTTTCCGTCCGTTTTTCCTTCCACATGGCACCAAGTCCTCCAAGCTTCGGAAGAATCTCCGACAGGACATTTCTGCGAAGGGCCGCAATGGTCTTTCCGCACAGGGCGAATTTCTGCCCGTCGAAGCACAGCTGTGCCCATAAGAAAAATCCCATTCCCATGGCAAGGGTCTTTCCGGATCTGACTGCTCCATCGCAAACCAGAGCTTCACATTTTTCAAACGGCCCACCCGGCATCCACCATGTCATGGCCATTTTCTGTTTGGGCGAAAATCCCTGATAACTCACTCTTCCTTCGCCGCCGACTGAAGTGCCTGAAGAAATTCTTCCATCTGGGAATTGTCATCCCCCGTAGACTGTGCCAGCTGTTCCAGGGCACGAAGCCGATCAATGAGTTTAATTTCCACCATCCCCTTTTCGCTTCTTTTGATTTCACTGAGCAGACTTAAATCCAGCTTTTTGAGATCTCCGACCTCCTCCAGTGCCAGACGAACGCAGTCATTTGGCTGACCGAAAGCAAGTTCTGCCAAGCGTCGGGTCACATCCTCCCTTCGGATCTGCCCCTTTTGAATTCTGGTTTTAAGTTCCTTCCCGCTATCGTCCTTCTTAGCCAATCTCCAACCTCCTTTCATCCATACAGCCAAATTCCCTTTAAAATTGCATTTTGTCGTACAATCATTCAAAAATAATTTGAATTTTTCTCAATTTCCCCGTAATATTTGAATGAATTGAACTTTTCGCATTCTTGACATTTTTTTCCCCTGCGCTATAATGAATTTATAAATGGGCTTTTGCGGCCCCGAAAAGGAGTAACGATATGTATTACCATATGACCGTGGCAGGTCTTGAGCGGGATCTGCCCATTTGCAAGGTAACTGATTCTTTGTATATTGCCGGATTTGTTATTTTTGGTGACCCGGAGCTGACCGTAGCCTGCGCACAGGAGCTTCTGAAGCAGGCTCCGGAGTATGATTACATTCTGACCGCTGAGGCAAAGGGGATTCCTCTTGCCCACGAAATGGCACGTCAGGCAGGCGACGCAAAATATATCTTGGCCCGCAAGGCCCCGAAGCTTTATATGCGGGATCTGTTTGAGGTGTCTGTGCGTTCGATTACCACTGCCAAGGAGCAGCATCTGTACTTGGATGGCAATGATGCTGCCCTGATGAAGGGAAAGCGGATTCTGATTGTGGATGATGTGATCTCTACCGGTGAAAGCCTTTCGGCATTGGAAGCTCTGGTCGAGAAAGCCGGCGGCGAAATCTGCGGACGTATGGCAATCCTTGCCGAGGGTGATGCCCAGGATCGTGAGGATCTTGTTTATCTGGAGAAACTCCCTCTGTTCCATCCCGACGGAACCATCATGGCTTAAATTACGCAAAAGAGGCATGCGTTTGCATGCCTCTTTTTTCTAACTAGAGAGCAGAAGCTGATTGCGGACGCTTCTGCTGTTATGTTTTCAAGAAATCGTCTATTTTTACCCGATTTCCCGTGTAAATTCTCGGATATGTTTTACCAATCTTCCAAATTCATTCTTTTTTCTGCAAGTATCTTGCAAAACAAATCCGGGCAGATTATAATATTTGCTTGAATTGTATGTTTTTGTGTATAGGGAGGTTTCGTATGTCCGAAGAAAGAAAGCAAATACCTGAAAATAAAATGGGAACCATGCCCATTCCGAAACTGCTGCTAAATATGGCGCTGCCTCTGATTTTCTCCATGCTGGTTCAGGCCATGTACAATATTGTAGACAGCATCTATATTTCCCGTATTTCTGAATCTGCCGTCACGGCATTGAGTCTGGCCTTTCCGATTCAGAATCTGATTATCAGCTTTGGTGTCGGCACAGCCGTTGGTGTCAATGCGCTTCTGTCCAGATCACTGGGCGAACAGAATGCAGAAAATACAAATCTTTCCGCGGGCAACGGCTTTCTCATGCTGGCAGTATCCGCGATTTTCTTTGCGCTCTTCGGTCTATTCGGCGCACGTCCGTATTTTGAAATGCAGTCGAATGTCGCTGAAACCGTTGACGGTGGCAGTGCCTACCTTGCCATCTGCAGTATTTTCAGTCTGGGCTGTTTTGTGCAGATTCTCTGTGAGCGTCTGCTTCAGGCAACCGGACGCAGCCTTCTTTCCATGGTTCTTCAGGTAACCGGTGCGGCGATCAATATTATTCTGGACCCGGTATTTATTTTTGGCTGGTTTGGACTGCCCGCAATGGGCGTGGCCGGAGCTGCGGTTGCAACGGTTCTTGCGCAGTGGATTGCTGCCTGTGTCGGCATTTTCCTGAACATCCGGTATAACCACGATGTGCATCTGGCAAAGAAATATCTGAAGCCTCATGGTGAAATCATCAAGATCATCCTTTCCATCAGCATTCCGTCTATTTTGATGATGGGAATTGGCTCTATTATGACCTTCGGAATGAATCAGATTCTTCAGGGCTTCAATGAAACCGCCACCGGCGTTTTCGGCATCTATTTCAAACTCCAGAGTTTTGTGTTCATGCCTGTATTCGGCATCAATAATGCTACCATATCGATCATTGCCTATAATTACGGTGCGCGTAAACCCAAACGTGTCATGTCCACAGTGTCGCAGGCACTCGTCGCTGCAGGCTGTATCATGGTCATCGGAACGCTTGGATTTGAGTTTTTTCCAGATCTTCTGCTGAATATCTTTAACCCCACACCGGAGTTTTCTCGGATGGGCCGCATTGCCCTCCGTGTGATTGCCGTATCCTTTCCCATGGCTGCAATCGGTATCACAATCAGCGGATTCTTTCAGGCGCTTGGTAAAAGCACCTATTCTGCACTGGCCTCTCTGTGCCGCCAGCTGATTGTGCTGCTGCCTGCCGCATATCTTCTGAGTCTTTCCGGCAGCGTAGATCTTGTCTGGTGGTCCTTCCCCATTTCCGAGGTTGCCAGTACCCTGATTTCGATTGTGCTGTTTATGAAACTTTATCGCGCAAAAATCAAGCCTCTTCAGCAGGCATAAAAAAAGCGGCACGAATTCGTGCCGCTTTTTATTTCCTCTGTATGGCGATCAAAACTGCGCCAAAATATTTCCTTGTTTTCAAAAATTCCTTCAGGCTCTGACCATATCTGTCGGGGCCTTTTGAATTTTTGTAAGTGTTAAAGCCGATAAACCCATCGTCAGTATTCTTCAGTGCGACAAAATGCGCGCCGAACTTCGGTCCGTTGCGCCAACGGTAGAATAAGATACAGACAGATGCCTTCCGTGCAGTCTCATCAAATTTTTCCCGTCTGACAACCACCTCCGTGGGAAATCCCCACTGTCGGAAACAGACCGCAGGCCCCCAGAAGGACGTTCCGAAATTGCCGTGAATCACAGGGAGCTGCCGCTCATAATACCGGATCAGGTTCTTTGGTTCCACATGGTATCCCATCAGCTCCATCGCATTGTAGGTTGCGATCCAGCCGCAGCCGACACTGGCGCTGGACCGCAGACCATAGCGCAGCTGATTTTTCGGAATCTCACGCTGATTGAAGATCAATCTCTGCATATGGGATGCTCCTGAATATACTCGTCCATGATGTCCGCCGCCAGCATAACCATTTTGGCGCATGGGCGGACTTTGTAATATTGTTCTGTGCGCGGTGACGGGTTTGGATCTGTGGACGGATTCTTCAGAATTTCCCGACAGATTATGCTGCCTGTCTTTTCCCGGAATTTTCCGGCCAGCTCCTGTACCCGAGCGTAATGCTCCCGTTTGCCTGCGTCGTTTCCGACCGTATCGTCACCATACAGGATTCCGGCCACCATCAGCATCCCGCTGACCGCTCCGCAAACCTCCCGCATTCTGCCTATGCCGCCGCCAAAGGAGGATGCCAGTTTTACCGCCATTTCCTCCTGCAATCCGGTGACATCGCAGAATGCCGCTAAAACCGCCTGACTGCAATTATATCCCGCTAAAAATAACTCTGCCGCTTTTGTTCCGTGATCCATTCCAAAATCCCCCATTTATTTCCCTTCATTCTAGCACAAGTGTCCATCCTTGACAACCCGTCTCCCGCCCCCTATAATGAAACCACTCTAAACCAACGAAACTGGAGGCCTGTCCATGTTACCGGAAGCCTTTTTAACGCGAATGGAGCATCAGCTGGGGGAAGAATTCCCGGCTTATCTCGCTTCTCTTCAGCGTCCCCGAGCGGTGGCGCTGCGATTGAATCCGCTCAAAACAGAAAATTTTCCAGAACTTCCCTTTATGGAACAGCCCGTACCCTGGGCAGACTATGGATACTATTATACCCCGGATGCACGACCGGGGCTTCATGTGTGGCATGAGGCCGGACTCTACTATCTTCAGGAAGCCAGTGCCATGGCGCCGGTGCAGCTTCTGGATCCGCAGCCGGGAGAACTGATCTGTGATCTTTGCGCCGCACCGGGTGGAAAAACCACGCAGATTGCAGGAAAGATGCAGGGAAAGGGACTTCTCGTCTGCAATGAGATCAATCCGAAGCGTTCGCGGATTCTCTCTCGGAATATGGAACGCATGGCCGTTGCAAACGCACTGGTGCTGAATCACCACCCTGCGGATCTGGAGCGTCATTTTTCCGGTGCCTTTGATAAGGTTTTGGTGGATGCCCCCTGCTCCGGCGAAGGTATGTTCCGAAAAGAGGAGGCAGCAATCTCCGATTGGAGCCCTGAAACCGTTGCCATGTGTGCCAATCGCCAGCAGGAGATTCTCTCCACTGCGGCAAAACTTCTCCGTCCGGGCGGACGCCTGGTCTATTCCACCTGTACCTTTGCGCCGGAGGAAGATGAAGGGGCTATTTCCGCCTTTCTACGTTCTCATCCGGATTTTTCCATTGAAGAAGTTTCTGCGCCGGCGCTTTCTCCCGGACGTCCGGATCTCATCTCTGACCCTGTTGCCGGTCTGGATCATACCTTCCGCCTGTGGCCTCATCATCAGCATGGAGAGGGGCACTACGCAGCTGTTCTGCGCAAGGACGGGGATGAGGAAAGTACGCTCATCCCCTGCAAAGCCGAATCGCTCCCCAAAGAATTTCTGGACTTTGCAAAGCAGATGGAGATTTCCCTTCCTGCCGGAAAGCCGGTTGTGTTCGGCACCTCCCTTTATTGGGTTCCCACCTCCGCACCCCAACTGAAGGGACTGAAAGTTCTCCGTCCGGGACTGGAACTTGGGGAATGCCGCAAAGGACGTTTTGAGCCTGCCCATGCGCTGGCCCTATGGCTGAAAACCTGTAAAACTACACAGGACTACGCCCCGGATGCCCCTGAAATTGCCGAATACCTTCACGGCAATGTGATTCCCAGTGACAAAAAAGGCTGGTGTCTGGTATGTGCCGGCGGTCTTTCCATCGGATGGGGCAAGGGAGATGGTCGAATCTTGAAAAATCATTACCCAAAAGGGCTGCGCAGGTAAATAATAACTCTTTACAGTGTTATATTTTCATGCTATAATATGAGAAGGTATCTATAATACACTTATCAAAAAACAAGGAGATGATCGCCTTGGCAAAATACGAAATTGTCGGCGGCAATCGTCTGGAGGGCAATGTTGTCATCAGCGGTGCAAAAAATGCCGTTGTTGCCATTCTGCCTGCAACCCTGCTGGTGCAGGGCGTCTGCCGCATTGAAAATGTACCGAATATTTCCGATGTTCGCATCCTGTTGGATATCATCCGCAGCCTGAAGGCAAAGGTCCGCTGGACCGATGACAGCACGGTGGAAATTGACACCACGGAAGTGGAATACTGTGAACCCGATCCTAAGCTTGTTACGCAGATGCGTGCAAGTTACTATATGATGGGCGCCCTGTTAGGCCGCTACGGACAGGCCCATGTGGCGCTTCCCGGCGGCTGTAATTTTGCCGCCCGACCCATTGACCAGCATGTCAAGGGTTTCCTGGCACTCGGTGCAGATGTCACTGAGACTGATGATTTTGTGGACATTAAGGCAGGCCCCGATGGACTGCATGGCGCCCGAATCAGCCTGGATGTAGTCAGCGTGGGTGCAACAGTCAATATCATGCTTGCAGCCGCCCTGATGGAGGGCCAGACGATTATCGAAAACGCAGCCAAAGAGCCTCATATTGTGGACTTGGCAAACTTCCTCAACACAATGGGCGCACGGATTTCCGGCGCTGGTACCGACACCATCAAAATCAAGGGTGTCGAAAAGCTTCATGGTGCCACCTACGCTGTCATCCCCGACCAGATCGAGGCCGGAACCTATATGGCCGCGGTTGTCGCAGCCGGCGGCGACGTCCTGGTTCAGAATGTTATTCCCAAGCATATGGAATGTATCACCACCCGTCTTCGGGAAATGGGTGCCAGAATCACCGAATATGATGATTCCATTCGGGTTGTCCGAGATGGTCCTATGCGCCGAATTACGGTCAAAACCATGCCATATCCGGGATTTCCCACGGATATGCAGGCACAGATCTGTGTCTGTATGGCAATCGCCAACGGCATCAGCCGCCTGACGGAGAGCGTCTATGAAACACGATTCTTCGGCTATTGCACTGAGCTTCAGCATATGGGTGCAAACATTGTCATCAATGGCAAAACCGCCACTGTCACCGGAACCGATCAGCTGGTCGGAAACACCGTTACCGCAAAGGATCTGCGCGCCGGTGCTGCATTGATTATTGCAGGCCTTGCCGCGGAAGGAACTACTACTGTGAAGAATATCCACTATGTCGAGCGCGGCTATGAGCGCCTGATTGAGAAATTCACCCAGCTTGGTGCTTCTATCCGCCGGATCGAAGAGTAATCATGCTTTAAAGAGGACGCCGTGCGTCCTCTTTTGCATTGAAATCAGTTATTTTCATCAGCAAAGCTCCGGAATCCATAAAAAAACACCATCCCATTGGGATGGTGTTTTTTCTGGAGCGGGTAATGGGAGTCGAACCCACCTATCAACCTTGGGAAGGTCGCATTCTACCGATGAACTATACCCGCATCGGATGTTTGTATTATAACACACTCTGTTTAAAAAATCAACCAGAAAAGAACGACAGAAATCCTGTTCTTTCTACCCTTTAAATTTTTCTTTTTTGGATATATTTTTCTGAAAACGGGCATACTGAATTCGGGGTGATTCCATGTCTGGAAAGAACAGCAAGACTCAAACAGAAGATCTTCGACTGGATCCTGAAGCGCGGCTTTGTCCGATTTTTGACAGCGTCAGCATCAAAAAATTCCGAGTCGCCGACCGGGGCGAAATGGGCGTTCGGGTCGTTGACAACTGCGCAGAGGAGCATATCATGTAACCCCAGAATCGGGCGGGATTTCCAAAGAGAATATCCCGCCCGAGTTCATTCCGCCATAAAATCCTTGTAGATTTTCAGAAATTCTTTCGGTATAATGAGAGAAAGCACTAGAAATCTGGAGGAATCAAGATGAAACCTTTTATCAAGGCCAGCCATTCCGGAGAACCCACAACTCTGGAACAAGAGAATCTGCTCGTCGCTCGGCAAGCTGCCTGGGAGGGTATGGTTTTGCTGAAAAACGACGGAACGCTTCCTTTGCACAGTCAGAAAATTGCCCTCTATGGACCGGGCGCATCGCAAACAATCAAGGGCGGTGTCGGCTCCGGTGAAGTCAACGAACGCCATGCCGTATCGATCTGGGAAGGACTTCTCAACCGGGGGTTCGAGGTTTCCACAGAGGCATGGCTGAATGACTATGAACTGTTGTATCACAGAACTGTCACCGCATTTGCAGAGTCCCGCCGAAAAAAGGTCAGCCTTTTGAATTTCAAATCCTTTCTCAATGTCCTATTTGATACCTGCCCCATCCCTCTGGGCCGTGCCATCACAGAGGAGGACCTGCGGAAAAGTGATACCGACACCTGCATTTATGTCCTGAGCCGTCAGGCCGGCGAGGGCGGCGACCGGAAAGTGCAAAAAGGGGACTATCTGATCAGTGATAACGAAGAGGCTGCAATCCGCTTCTGTGCCCGTCACTATAAGCATTTTGTCTTGGTCATCAACTCCGGTTCCCCCATTGATATGGGCTTTGCGGACCGAATCGACGGCATCGGTGCCATCCTCTACATCTGCCAGCTCGGCACAGAGGGCGGAAATGCTGTTGCGGATGTGCTGAGCGGCACTGTTACCCCCTCCGGCAAACTGGTTGATACTTGGGCAAACTCCTATTCTGATATTCCTTTTTCCTCTGAATACAGTTATCTTAACGGGGACCTGGAGAATGAATTCTATAAAGAGGGGATTTTTGTTGGATATCGTTATTTCGACACCTTTGGTGTCTCACCACGATATCCCTTCGGCTTTGGTCTGAGCTATACGGATTTTTCCATCGATTGTTCGGGGGTAAGCGTCACAGGCTCCCAAATTCATACACTGGCAACCGTAACAAATATCGGAACTTCCTGTGCCGGACGAGAAGTTGCGCAGCTCTATCTCACCGCTCCGGAAGGCACACTTCCCCGGGAGTATCAATCTCTGGCTGCATTTGAAAAGACTGTCTCACTTTTACCTGGCGAAAGTCAAACAATGGATCTGAACTTTGACCTGAAGGATTTCGGACTTTATCGGGAAAGTGACGGATGTTTCTGTCTGGAGGCCGGCGAGTATCTTCTCCGGTTGGGAAACTCTTCCCGCAACACTGTCGCAATCGCATCGATCTCGCTGGAGCAGGAAGTGATCCTGTCACGTCATGCCCATATTTGTCCGGTAACCGCACCTTTTGAAGAAATTCAGCCTCCTGCTCGATCACGGCAGCAGCTCCCTGGTGATCTTCCGAAGCTTTGTGTCAATCCGAAGGCATTCCATACCGTCGAGTATTCCTATGATTCCCCTGTTGAGGTCTCTAATCCTCGGGTCACGGCGTTTCTCGATACCCTTTCCGACCGTGACATGGTGGACATTGTGGTGGGCGACGGGCTGCTTTTCGGAAACCACCGCTTCTGTCTCCCCGGCTCCGTAGGAAATACCACCTCTAAATTCTGGAATCGGGGACTTGCAAATGCAACGCTGTGTGATGGTCCGGCAGGTCTTCGGATTCAGCGGCGGTCTACCCAGACCCGTTCCGGCAAAATCAAGATGCTGGACTTCCCTATTGCAGGGTTCCACTATCTGCCGGATGCAGCGAGGAAATACCTGACTGGCAATCCGGAGAAAGAATCCATCCTTTATCAGTATGCAACTGCGTTTCCGGTTGCAACGGCTCTGGCGCAGAGCTGGAACCCCGCATTGATGGAACAGGTTGGTAACGCAATCTTCCGGGAAATGCGGGAATACGGCTGCACCTACTGGCTGGCGCCTGCCGTAAATATCCACCGCAACCCTCTGTGCGGCAGAAATTTTGAATACTATTCCGAAGATCCTCGCCTTGCAGGTCAGATGGCCGCCGCACTGATCCGTGGGGTTCAGCAGGCCCCAGGTTACTATGTAACAGTCAAGCACTTCGCCTGCAATAATCAGGAGGATCACCGAACTTCCGTCAGCAGCAATGTATCCGAGCGTGCCCTTCGCGAAATCTACCTCAAAGCCTTCGAGCCTGCGGTCCGTGACGCCAAGGCCAAGGCGGTTATGACTTCCTATAATAAGCTTAACGGCATCTATACCGCAAACAGTCAGGACCTCTGTACCAGAGTTCTCCGCAGCGAATGGGGATTCGACGGTGTGGTTATGACGGACTGGGGTTCGACGAATGAAGGCTGTGCCAGCAGTGCGCTTGCGATTCATGTGGGAAATGATCTTATTATGCCCGGCAGCAAGCAGGATAAAAAGGCAATTCTCTCCGGATTGAAGGCCGGCATCTGTACTAGGCAAGATCTCCGTCGATGCTGCGGCAATGTGCTGCACTCCATATTCTCCTGTGCAATCCAGCGCGAGTATATTGATCGTGCTTCCAGATAGCACTTTGTTTTCCGGCAGTTTTCATAAATTTCCCCTGCGAAATATCCATATTATTCCCCTAAAAGCGGATATATTGCGTTTATTGCGGATTATATTGTAAAAAAAGCTGTTGGTTAATCGGAGAATATGTGATATAATTTTACGGAAAGATAAAATCAACAAGATATGCAAAAGGAGAAACTTGTATGCGTGGAATTCCATCTTTGATCACGGACATTCGGAAAAGCGTGTTCACCGAAGTCGCCCGCATGGCTTATGAGGGCGGTGATTATACGAAGGCAGAGGATCTGCCCTATCGAATTGTCCCCGGCGACCAGCCTCTGCACCGGGAATCGATTTTTCTGGAGCGTGCCATTGCCGGCGAGCGGGTTCGTCTGGCCATGGGCCTTGGTGTGCGGGATGTCCAGACCCGGACACTGATGACAGATGGAATGGATCATGCAGCCATTGCCGAGCAGTATTACGAGCCTCCTCTGATCAATATCATTCCCTATGCCTGCCACTCCTGCCCTACCAAGCAGTATCATGTCACTGACAGCTGCCAGAACTGTCTGGCTGCTTCCTGCCAGAAGGTCTGCCCTGTGGGCGCAATCTCCTTTGTCAACGGCAAAAGCTTGATCGATAAGAATAAGTGCATCAAATGCGGCAAATGCGCCAATGCTTGCCCCTATCATGCCATTATCAAGCTGGACCGCCCCTGCGAAGCTGCCTGTGGCATGGACGCCATTGCCCCCGGTCCCGACGGCCGTGCTGTGATCAATCAGGATAAGTGTGTTGCCTGCGGTCAGTGTCTGGTCAGCTGTCCCTTCGGTGCCATTGTCGATAAAGGTCAGATTTTTCAGGTTATTCAGTCTATTCTGAAGGGCGACCGCGTCATCGCCATTGTAGCTCCTGCCTTTGTCGGCCAGTTCGGCAAGAAGGCTACTCCTTCCAAATTTACCACCGCTATGAAGCAGCTGGGCTTCGACCGGGTTGTTGAGGTTGCTGTCGGTGCGGATATGTGCACCATTGAGGAAGCCAAGGACTTTTTGGAGAAGGTTCCCAACGAGCAGCCCTTCATGGCAACCTCCTGCTGCCCCGCATGGCATGCAATGGTTCATAAACTCTTCCCTGCCCAGTCCGGTAATATCTCCATGACGCTGACACCGATGGTCTATACCGCCCGTCTGATGAAGAAGGAATTTCCCGACTGCAAGGTTGTATTTGTCGGGCCCTGCGCTGCAAAAAAGCTGGAAGCTATCCGTGCTGATATTCGTTCCGATGTGGATTTCGTCCTGACTTTTGAAGAGCTTCAGGGTATGTTTGAGGCCAAGGATGTGGACTTTGCTTCCATGGAGGATGGCGAAGAGTTGGACGAAGGCACCGCAGCAGGACGTGGTTTTGCCGTCTCCGGCGGTGTTGCCGCTGCTGTCGAAAAGGTCATCCACGAGACGAATCCCGAGATGGAAGTAAAGATCGCCCGTGCCGATGGTCTGCGGGACTGCCGCAAGATGATGATGGCCGCCAAGGCCGGCAAATATAACGGCTATCTGCTCGAAGGCATGGGCTGTCCCGGCGGCTGTATCGCCGGAGCCGGAACAATTCTGAGCCTCGACCAGGCGAACAAAGCTGTCACAAAATATACCAGTGAGGCAAAAACCGAGTCTCCTCTCCAGAGTCCCTATTTTAACGTAGGCGAAACGCTGGACTAAATATCTGTCTAATTTCCACCGCTGCACATTCTGTGCAGCGGTTTTTCTTTTTCTATCATCGTTGATTTATCAACAATTTAATGTTGACAAATCAACATTTATGTGGTATGCTCCATCCATCCCAAATACAAGGAGGCTGTCACTATGATTGCCCGATTTGAGGCGTTTGTCACCGGTATCACCACATGTTACAAGTATATTCAGCGAATCAAGTCTACGGAAATGGTCGAACTGGGGCTGAAAGGCACCCATGCCATGTGTCTGTTCTTTCTTCACCATAATCCGGAGGGGCTGACCTCTGCCCAGCTCAGCGCCCTCTGCGCCGAAGATAAGGCTGCCACCTCCCGCACCGTCTCCGAGCTTCGTCAGTCCGGTCTTGTAACATCCTCTTCTGAAAAAAATTACCGGGCACCGCTGACACTGACCCCACGGGGAGAAACGGTAGCCAATCGGGTAGATGAACTCATCGAACTCTGGGTCGCCGCCGGTGGAAGCGGACTGACTCCGGAACGACGTCAGGAATTCTACGAAACCCTTTCCCTGATTGCCTCCAACCTGCGCAATCATATGGAACCGTAATCTTAATATCTGAAAGGAGCCGCCATGGCTGTTACATTCATCATTGATTCTGCGTCCGATGTGCTTCCAGAAGAAGCCAAAAAAATGGGCGTAACTGTACTCCCTCTGAAAATTCTCTTTGGCACCGAAGAATATGCAGACGGTGTCGATCTCTCCCACGAACAGTTCTTTGAAAAGCTGGTGGAAAGTGACGTATTGCCCACCACCTGCCAGATTCCGCCGGCAGATTTTGCGGAAGCCTATTACAAGGTCACCGCCCGAGGCGACGACGCAATCGTCCTGTGCCTGTCCTCCCGTCTCTCCGGTACTTATCAAAGTGCCGTAATCGCTGCCGAGGACTATGGCAACATCCATGTAATTGACACAGAAAGCGTCTGCATCGGCCAGCGGATTTTATTGGAATTGGGTGTCCGTCTGGCAAACGAAGGATATGACACCATGCAAATTATCTCGATTTTAAATCAGCAGAAGCATAAAATCCGCGTACTGGCGCTGCTGGATACACTGGAGTACCTGAAAAAGGGCGGCAGAATTTCCGCCGCAACTGCCCTTGCAGGAAGCCTTCTTGCCATTAAGCCCGTTGTAACCGTCGAAAACGGCGAAGTAAAAATGATTGGAAAAGCCAGAGGCTCCAAGCAGGGCAATAATCTTCTGCGGCAGTTGGTGGAAGCTTCCGGCGGCATCGACTTTTCAAAGCCCTATCGACTGGCCTATTCGGGTCTCAGTGACCGCCTGCTGCGCAAATATATTTCCGACTCTGCGGATCTGTGGACAGGACACACCGATTCGCTTCCCATCGGCACTGTGGGTTGTTCCATTGGAACGCATGTCGGCCCCGGTGCTATTGCCGTGGCATTTTTTGAGCCTTAACCATCAAATAATTTTAAAAGGGAGGGGACTTTCGTTCCCTCTTTTTTTGTTTTTTACGACATGATTCCTTAGAATTCTACGCTTTAACGGTCGTAAATCAGTAAATTTTGTCGAAATAAATAATAATTTTTTGCTTGCATTTTTGCTGTTTTCTCGTAATAATATCACCGAACAGCAAACAAAGTGTTGAAGTTTGTTGATTCTTTGAATATCATAAAGGAGATTACACACGATGTTTGACGAAATGACTTTGATTTTGGAGCAGGTTGCTGCCAATCACAATACCACCGCCGAAGCAGTCCGAAATGAAATCTCTCTTGCCCTGAAAGGAAGCCATGCCGATCCGGATCTGAGTCCGGAGGAGTTTGTCGCCTTTGCCGCACTGACTGCCATTCTAACCCCCCCTGCTCCGGCCTTGGACTGATTTTCAAACAGAAAAGGCCGCTGCAAACGCAGCGGCCTTTGTTGTACGAAAATGTGCAATTAACCCCACAAAGCCGACAGGGATGGAATCACCTGTTTCTTTCGGCTCATTACCTTCGGCAGGAATGCGGTATTGTCCTTGGGCTGAACATTGAAAGCCTGACGGATAATCTCGTCATCTCCCAGATAAATCACCTGTGTACCTTCAAGCAGAACGTCCGTAAGCATCAGCAAAACCATTGCAAAATCGCCGTTCTTCTTTACGATGGCCATTTCTTCCAGGAATTCGTCCTTGCGTTCCAGCATACTGGGGCTGTCTACGCAGGTAATCTGTGCAACAGACAGATTGTATCCGCCGATATGGAATTCCTTGTAGTCTGTAAACAGCAGATCTCTTGCACTCTTGTTGCACAGGGTTGCCGAGAAGATTTCAGTTCCCAGCTCATCCAGTGACACGTTGGCAATTCTCGCCAGACGCTCCGCCATTCTGCGGTCCCGATCCGTGCAGGTCGGCGACTTAAACATGACAGTATCGGAGACAATCGCCGCTGCCATCATACCTGCCATCGGCTCAGAGGGCATCAGCCCGCGCTCCTGAAACATGCTTGCGATAATGGTGTTGGTGGAACCAACAGGCTCATTGCGGACATAAACAGGATTGCTGGTCTGAATATCTGCCAGACGATGGTGGTCAATAATTTCCAGAATCTCCGCCTCCCGCAGTCCGGGAACCGACTGGGATGCCTCATTGTGGTCAACCAGCACCACTCTCTTGCGTCTGGGCCGCAGCAGATGATGTCTTGTCAGAATTCCGACAACCTTCTCATCCGAGTCGAGGATGGGATAGCAGTGCTCCTGATTTTTAAGAACCTGCTCCTTAACCTCATCCACCCGGTCTTCCAGATGGAAGCAGGTCAGATTTCTGGTCTGGCAGACCCGACCGACAGGTGCTGACTGGAAAATCAGGCGCAGCGCCCGATAAGCGTAGGGCCCTGGGTCTTAACTGTATTCTGTAAAGGGCACAGCGGGAAAGAAGGCTAGCAGGAGGGGTGGGACTGGTGAAAGGGGGTGGTGGGCTGGGCTGTGCTGGGAAGCAAAGAGGTGAGGAGAAGTGTCCTGAGTCCAGATGGACTTCGCGGGCAGCACCAACAGGACTTGTGGGAAAGAGGAAATGGAGATGTTGGCCAGATCAGGCTTGTTTGAAATGTTCACTCCGGCACTGTCAAAAATCATTCATCCTCTGTCCCCTAAGAGGTTCTGGAGGGTACTGTGAGAAGATCTTAAAAAAAATATTCCTAAGATTTTAGAGCCAAGCCAGCCTTCAAAGGC
>JARIAT010000051.1 GCA_029257715.1 Faecousia sp.
GCCCCCCACCTCCGCCACTCTGTGGCTGTATACCTCCCGCTGAACGGAACTGGGCAGGGTTGAAATCAGCTGCGCACATTCCTGAATGAATCGAACTTTCTGATCATCCTCCCGAATATCATACTGCCGAGCAATGGCATTGAGCTGATACTCTACCCGATTGGATGCCTCTTCAAGCAGAATTTTGAATTGATCCGCCCCATATTTTTTTAGAAATTCGTCCGGGTCCTTTGCGCCCTTCATTCGAAGCACTTTCACACGAAGGCCAGCCTTCTCAAGAATCGGAATGGCCCGTTTTGTCGCATTCTGTCCTGCATTATCTCCATCATAGATGAGGACCACATTGTCCGTATAACGAGTCAGAAGCGCCGCGTGTTCTTCCGTCAGAGCTGTTCCGAGAGAGGCAACCGCACAGTCAAATCCATACTGATGCAGCGCCACTGCATCCATATATCCTTCTACAAGAATGAGGTATCCCAGCTTGCTTTTTTTCGCCAGATTCAAAGCAAACAGATTCTTCCGTTTATTGAAAATAAGCGTCTCTGGAGAGTTGAGATACTTTGCCGCAGACGGATCATTCTGATTCATAATGCGTCCGCCGAACCCGATCACATATCCCCGCACATCGATAATCGGAAAGATCAGTCTGTCCCGAAATCGGTCAAAAATCCTTCCGTTTTTCTTTGAGACCGTCACAAGCCCCGAATCAATCAGCTCCTGATCCGTATACCCCTTGGCTCGCATCGCATTGACAAGCATATCCCAGCTGTCAGGCGCATAACCGATGCCGAAGGTTGTCAGTGTGGACTTCGGCATTCCGCGTCCCATGGCATATGCAAGGGCATGGCTTCCGCTCGACGCATACAGCTGGGAATGGAAAAATCTGGCCGCTTCCTTGTGAAGCGCCCAAAGCCGCTCCTGAAGATGGTAGCGGCTCTGATATTGTTCATCCTCCGGAACCTGCATACCTGCTCGTTTGGCCAGTGCCCGAACAGCGTCAGGATAACTCAGTCCCTCAATCTCCATCTGGAAATTGATGACGCCGCCGCCTTTATGACAGCCAAAACAGTAGTAGATTCCTTTGTCGGGAGCAACGGAAAACGACGCGGTTTTTTCGCCGTGGAAGGGACATAGGCCAAACATGTTTGCGCCTGACCGCTTCAGTGTCACATACTGCCCCACAACATCCTCAATGGGATTTCTTGCAATCAATTCATCAATAAACGCCTGTGGAAATGCCACTGTCTCCCTCTCCTTTCCGAATGATAGATCTTATTGTTATTTTTTCAGTTTTCTCAGCAGATAAGTTCCAACGCATACCGAGCCCATAATCAGAGGCTGTATCATATTCGGCAGAATCACCACAGTTCTCTCCGCCACCAGAGGCAGCACCGCAAGGGTTGTTGCTGCAAGTGACAAAACCATCATGCCGGTACGAACGCCTTCTTTGTGATAAATGAGATCTGTCACAGAAAGCATCAGCACCAAACCGCTGCACACACCCGCAAACAAAATACAGCTTCCGGCACTGACACCGGGAATTTGTTCAAAGAAAGAATATGTCCTTGTCATACTCTCTTCCGTCCAAAATACCGTAACGGATCCAGGTGTTGCCGCAATCAGCACACCCATAGCAGAAAAGACCATCAGAGCCACGCTCCAAAGTTTCTGTTTATTCATAAAAATCCCCTTTCAGAGGAAATATTCCTATTTGGTTATTATATCACATTATCCCCGAACATGCCAGCCCGACGGGATAAAAAGCTCTGCATATTTATCGATGGCATATTTATCCGTCATCCCTGCAATATAATCACAGACTGTCCGCTCCATCCCGTCAAAGGACAGCTGCGGCAGAAAATCCGCAGGAAGAAGCTCCGGATTGCGGATATAATAGTCGTACAGGCGCTTAATCATTTCCTGTGCTTTGGTTTCCTCACTTTTCGCCGCAGGGCTGCGGTAGACATTCCGAAACATGAAATTCCGCAGTTCATTAAGTGCATCCTCCACATCACAGCTCATGGTCAGCTCACCCGTCCTGCGAGACGCATCAATCACATCGCACACGAGTGTATTGATTCTCTGCTTGTGCGTATGTCCCAACAGATCACGGATCTCCAAAGGAATCTCATCACCGGATAGAATTCCGGCACGAATCGCATCATCAATGTCGTGGTTGACGTACGCAATCCGATCGGCACGGCGGACAATCTGGCCCTCCAGCGTCTCCGGCTGATTTCGGCCTGTATGGCACAAAATCCCCATCCGAACCTCATACGTTAAATTAAGTCCCTGCCCGTCATTTTCAAGCAGATCCACTACCCGAAGGCTCTGCTCATTGTGGCGGAACGGCACCCCCATCGCTTCACTGAGGGCCCCCTCTCCGGCGTGACCGAAGGGCGTATGGCCCAGATCATGCCCCATGGCAATGGCCTCCGTCAGATCTTCATTGAGACGCAGTGCTCTTGCGATTGTACGGGCAATTCGTGCAACCTCAATCGTATGGGTCATGCGAGTGCGGTAATGATCCCCTTCCGGCTGAATAAAAACCTGTGTCTTGTGCATCAGGCGGCGGAAAGCCTTGGAATGTACAATGCGATCTACGTCCCGTTGATAGCAGGTCCGCACATCATCCTCTCGGATTTCCTCCGGGCGCGGACGGCCTCTGCTGGTATCCGAAAATGCCGCACAAGGATCCAGAAGCAGATGCTCCTGCTGTTCCAGATAATAACGAACCGACATAGCAAGATCCTCCCTTGTTTTGATTTACTCTACCGGGAAAGCCCGATACTCCTGTCCAATTTCCATTCCTTCCAGAGTGCCACAGGACAGATCCACAAGCTTTTCAAGAAATGGCTGGGCATCGGCCTGCGGCAGCAGAATCTCTAGTTCTACCTCCGCTCCGAAATCCGTACCGCGAATGATCCCTCCCCAGGACGCTGTCTCCAGCTTGAGCCGCTCGTAAAGATGGTAGGGACATGGGATATACAGCACCGTCCACACTCGCTTCATGGATTTCCCCGCCGCATCAACCGCTATTTTTGCGCCCTTTGTGTAGGCTCGCACCAGTCCGCCTGCTCCCAGCAGGATTCCTCCGAAATATCTCGTCACAACGCAAACCACATTGTTAAGACCTTCCCGCTGGAGAACCTGCATCATCGGCATCCCCGCCGTCCCGCCGGGTTCTCCGTCATCAGAGAATCGAACCGCTCCGTCTCGGATAATATATGCCCAGCAATTGTGGGTCGCATCATAGTGCTGTTTTTTCATTTCCTGGATTTTCTCCAGTGCTTCCGCTTCCGTTTCCACAGGCCAGATTCGCCCGATGAAGCGAGATTTTTTCTCGATAAATTCATCCTCACCGAAGGACGTTGGCACCAGATACTCATCCATAAATATTACATCTCCTCAGTTACATACGATCTCAGACGTCCGTAAAGGATCTCATCTACAATCGTATCCATTTCAATTCCGTCTGCTGTATATTCCACAGTTTTGACCTGAGCACTGCTGTGAAGGGTGTCAACCATCCCACCCATGGAATAGGGCAGGCAGAGTTTTACATGATGCAGTCCCTGATCGAGTGCTTGCTCTATCGCCTTGAGCAGTCCATCCATATTATCGCCGCTCTTGGCAGAAATTGCAACCACATCTTCTCCGACCGGAATATCCGTCGGTTCTACGAGATCTGCCTTATTATAGGCACAGATCACAGGGGTTCCCTCTTTTGCCAACTGATGGATCAGTTTCTCCACCACTCGGATATGATCTTCCCGATTCGGGTCGGAGGCATCAATCACATGAAGCAGCACGTCGGCATACTCCAACTCCTCCAGCGTCGCCCGAAACGCATCAACCAAATGGTGCGGCAGTTTGGAAATAAACCCGACCGTATCGCTTAGAATAACCTCAAGATTGTCAGAAACGGTCAGTTGGCGGGACGTGGTGTCTAGTGTATCAAACAGTCGATTATTGGCTGGAATGCCTGCATCGGTCAGCTGATTGAGCAAAGTGGATTTTCCTGCATTGGTATATCCAACAATCGCAACCACTGGAACAGAATTCTTCTTGCGGCGCTCTCTTTGAACCGCACGAACCTGTCGAACTTGACGCAGTTCAGATTCCAATCGATTGATCCGTTCCCGGATATGCCGCCGATCCGACTCCAGTTTTGATTCACCGGGCCCTCTTGTTCCGATACCGCCGCCCTGACGGCTCAGGCTGGCACCCATACCGGATAGTCTCGGCAGCAAATAACGGTACTGTGCCAGCTCCACCTGCAGCCGTCCTTCCCGAGTCTTCGCCCGCTGTGCAAAAATATCAAGAATCAATGCGCTGCGGTCTAATACCGTCACACCAAGGATATCCTCCAGTGCCCGAATCTGCGCCGGAGAAAGTTCATTATCAAAAATCGCCATCGTAGATGCCGTTGCTTCAATCAGCATCCGAACTTCCTGTGCTTTTCCTTCTCCGATGAAACTGTGAGCATCCGGTGTGTGCCTATTTTGCAAAATTTTTGCCGTGCAGAATCCTCCGGCTGTCTCCAGCAGTGCCTCCAGCTCCTCCAGTGTTTCATCGGTCGCAGTCTGATCCTGCTTGAAACAGTCCGCATTCAGACCCACAAGCACAGCCCGCTCCGGAATATGTTCATCAAATTTTCCTTCCATAAATCCTCCGTAAAATCTGCGTAATTTCCTGTTCTGCGGACAGAATCAGCATAAAATCGCCATATAGGTATAAAAAGCCCGCACTACGAACACGCAGTGCGGGCTTTGGTCTTACTTCAGGCCGAAACGCTTGTTGAAACGATCAACACGTCCACCGGTGTCAACCAGCTTCTGCTTGCCGGTATAGAAAGGGTGGCACTTGGAGCAGATCTCAACCTTGATGTCCTTCTTGGTAGAACCAGTCGTAAAGACATTGCCGCAAGCGCAGCGAATCGTGGTCTGTTCGTAATTGGGATGGATACCTTCCTTCATATTGTTCACCTCTTTCTTGGTCATCATAAAAGGGCAAAATCACCCTTAGCAATCTCAATCGCTCAGCTATAGTAACACAGTTTTCGCCAGATTGCAAGTGCTTTTTTAAATTTTTATAAAATTCTTTTGATTAAAACGTCCAGTTGCCGTTTTCAAAGATCCGAATGACTTCACCATCGGCGCAGGTAGCATCAATATTCATGCTGTCGCAGCCAATCATAAAATCTACGTGAATCATAGAATCATTGATGCCCATCTCGCGAACCTGCTCAAGGGTATACTGATCGTGATTTTTAATTGTATCCTTGAAGCCCATGCCAACTGCCAGATGACATGCAGCATTTTCATCGAACAATGTATTATAGAACAGCAGTCCGCTCTCTGCAATGGGACTTGCCTGTGGAACAAGTGCGCATTCCCCGAGGTATGCCGCACCGTCATCCATGGAAATCATGGTCTTGAGCAGCTCCTCTCCCTGATCTGCATGGACCTCCACAGCCTTACCATTCTCAAAGCGCATGGAGAAATTCTCGATCAACTGCCCCTGATAGCTCAAAGGCTTTGTTGCGTAGACAATGCCCTCCGCTTCACCACGCTTAGGAGAGATGAAGCACTCCTCCGTGGGAATATTGGGATTGAAAGTCACGCCTTCAAGGCTGGTTTCATCGCCGCCGCAGAACTGTGCTTCGGGAATCATACCGACTGTCAGATCGGTGCCGTTGTCAGCCGTATAGTGCAGAGAGACAATATTCATCTCATTCAAGAATTCACAGTGCTCGGTTAGATCACGGTTATGTGTTTCCCATGCATTGATGGGGTCCTCCGTCACACGAGAGGTAGACAGAATCGCCTCCCAAAGCTTTTCGACAGCCTGATTTTTGCTCAGACCGGGGAATACCTTCTTTGCCCATGCAACTCCGGGAACTGCCGCAATACACCACTGCTGACGGCCTTCCCGTGCATCGGTATAAGGCTTGAGGATGGGATAGCTCAGCTTGCGTGCCTTCGCCATCTTCTCCATATTCACACCCTTGAGTCCATCGGGATCCTCAGAATCAAGGAAGATCTTGACGGGAAGGACATCGCAGTAGTGCTGCTGACGGGCCTTCTCCCACTCCTCCACAGTGCCCATGGTAGTCACAGACTGATGACGGACATGGATCTTCTGCAAAGGACTGTATTCCCAGTTTACAATGACTTTTTTGGCCTTAGCCTTGTAAGCCTCATCCACAACCATGGTAACAAACTCAGGCTGATCCAGTCCTGCGGTAATCAGAACCTCCTGCCCTTTCTGAACATTAGCGCCAACGCGCACAATCAAACGGGCATACTCCCGAAGAATTGCTTTTTTCATTGGTTCACGCTCCTTGTGATTTCGTTATAACGGATATTCTATCAGATTTCTGTGGTTTCGTCAATCAATACATGACGAAATATCTGCCGTTTTCCCACCCATATCCGATAAAAAAGAAAATATTTCCCTATTTTTTACTGGTTCTGCCATTGCTGAGTGTTCTTATGCGTATCTTGCAAAACCTGACCGGCTGTGGTAATATTGTTCTATTCTATACTATTTTTGAGGTGATACCATGCTCACACGTGATGCGTTTGCAAACATCATTGAAAAAGGCCCGCTCATCCTCGACGGAGCCACCGGTTCCAATCTGATGAAAGCCGGTATGCCCCGTGGATGCTGCACCGAAGAATGGGTTCTCAATCATCCTGAAGCCATCATCGAGCTTCAAAGCCGCTATTTTGAAGCCGGAAGCCGGATCATATATGCCCCCACATTTCAGGCACAGCCCATCCCTCTGTCCAATGCCAAGCTGGACAAGCAGACCGAGGCTATCAACGCCATGCTGGTGTCACTGAGCCGCAAAGCTGCCCCCGACGCCCTGATTGCCGGCAACCTGACTACCATGGCTTCCTTTATTGACAGCTATGACGAAGCCTTGTTCGACACCATGGTCGAAAATTATCAGCGGCAGATTTCCGGCCTTCTGGAAGGCGGTGCTGACCTTCTTGTGGCTGAGACACTGCTCTATCCGCAGGATGCGGAAGCCATTTTGACCGCAGCAGAGCTTGAGGGCGCAGAGACTGTCATCTACTCCTTCACGATGCAGCCTGACGGGTCCCTGTTTTCCGGAATGGATGCCGGAAAGGTTCTGCACGATCTCGAAGATGCAGGTGCCTCTGCCGTTGGATTTAACTGCGTAGCTGCCGACATGATGACTCCTGGGCTTGTCAGCAAGCTCCGCCGTCAGGTTAGAGGGCCTCTGCTTTGCAAGCCAAACGCCGGAATCCCTGTTATTACGGAGCATAACACCGTAGAATATCCGATGAGTGCCGATGAGTTCGCATCCATTCTGGCGGATTGTCACCAGATGGGGGCCAACCTTCTCGGAGGATGCTGCGGTACAACACCAGAATTTATTCGAGCAGTCGCAGAAAAGGTAGGCGCATAATATGGATCAGCAGATCATCTCCCACCTGCTTGAAAAACATCCATGGCTGCCAACAACACAGATTCTCGATTGCGTTGACTCTACAAATACGTTTGCAAAAGAGCTGGCTCGGCAGGGAGCGCCTGCCGGAACTGTTGTGATTGCGGATCGTCAACGTGCCGGTCGAGGTCGTCTCGGGAGAAGCTTTCTTTCTCCCGGCGGTGTGGGAATTTATTTTTCTGTGGTTCTCCGTCCAAATTGTCCGCCTCAGTCCCTGATGCATCTGACCTGTGCCGTCGGTACTGCGATGTGCAATGCCATAGAACGTGCATGTGGAATTCGCCCCGGCATCAAATGGACAAACGATCTCGTCATCGGCACAAAAAAACTCGGAGGAATTCTGACAGAACTGAATGTCAATCCCACAACCAAGCTTGTTGAATATGCCATTGTCGGAATTGGTATCAACTGTAAGCAGAAAGAAGCGGATTTTGACGAAAGCATCCGCAATATGGCCTGCTCAATAGAAATGTCCACCGGAAAACAGGTGGATCGCAATACTTTGATCTGCGAAATGGTCCGCAGCATGTATGCGCTCAATCAGAATCTGTTATCAGATAAATCCCAGATTATGGCCTCATACCGCCGAGACTGCATCACACTGGGTAAGCACATCAGCGTAGTCCGCGGCACCGATATTCGTCATGGAATCGCGCAAGACATTGACGAGGACGGAGCCCTGATCGTGGCCTATGAGAATGGCTCCGTCGAGGCCGTCCAGTCAGGCGAAGTCAGCATCCGCGGTCTATACGGATATGTCTAAAAAACAGTTGAAAAATTTCCATAGATTGGGTATACTGTAACTAAGAATTTTATAAATGGAGGTTCTATCATGAAATTTGCAAGTAAGCTGATCAAGCTGGCCGCTGCCGCTGCTGCCGTTGCAGGTATTGCATATCTGGTTGTACGATACTTCGATGATATCAAGGCATGGCTCTCCAAGTTCTGCCCCTGCTGCGACTACACCCTCGAGGACGACTTCGAGGTCGAGGTTCCCATGACGGAGCCTGTCTCTCAGAGTGCTCCCGCTGATGATCCCTCTGCCGGTGAATGCTCCGCTCCCGACGCATCCGCTGGCGAAGCAGTCTCTGATTCCGAGTCCTCTGCTTCCAATGCAGAATCCGAGGATTCGATCACTGCCGAAGAAGAGGACTTTGAGGCTTAAACTGATCACCCTCTGTTATCCGCAGACGAAAACAGCAGTCATTTCTGACTGCTGTTTTTATTTGGTTCTACGTTTCTTTCTCCGGCGTTTCGTCTGCCCCAGCATAGGATTGAATCAGTTTCAGCTTATCCCTTCGGCTCATTTTCTTGATCTGTGCTTCCCGGCGAAGCGCCGCACTGTGATCTTTGCATTGTTCCCGATAGCACATCCGAAGCGGTCCTCTCCCACGGGTATACTTCGCCCCTTTTCCGCTGCAATGTGCTTGAAATCGTTTCTCATAGTCATCTGTAATTCCGGTATAGAGGGTTCCATCACCGCATTCCAGAATATATAAACCCCATTCTTTTTCCATACTACCCCTTAAAATGCTGCCGGGTCGGAGAATTTCTCCGACCCGGATTTCTATTTTCTTCTTGGCAGACGTATCCCTAACGCAAGCAAACGGTCAACCATTAAAAACATTGCGTCCCAAATGAAAACCGCGGCAAGCATCATAACCAGTTCTGCCGTTCCCATATCAAAAACCAAATCTTCCGCACCGATAACTGCAATCAGCAGTGCATACACTGCGGCACCTGACACCGTAAAAAATCCGATCTTCGCAAATATTCTCAATACTTTCGGATAAATCCGATTCAAGAAATCCTGAATCAGCGGATAATATCCGAGGAAAACATAGACAAGCGCCGCTTCTCTGTCCGGCGCCATCAGCATCGACAGCACCGCCACCGCCATATAATAGCAGAAAGCAATTTTTTTGCCGCAGATTTTCATTACCGGACGAGTCATCAGGATACAAACCACCGGACAAATATAGGTATTTACAGGAATCATACTCCCGAGGCACATGACCACAACTGCCACGGCTGTCAGCATGCCGCCCAGTGCCATAGACTTTGTTTTGCTCTGAGCCATATCAACTGTTTTTCTTGAGAAGATTATATTTAATCTCCCACAACTTCTGGGACAGATCCACATAATAGCTGTGAGGATAGTCAAATCGTTTCACTTCATCCCAAAGCTTATCCACTTCATTCAGGCAATATGTGCGGATTTCCTCCAAGGAAGGGCACTTATAGACCAATTCACCGTGACGGAAAATCGGAACCTGCAATTCTTTGGCTGTAAAATCATAGACGGTTTTGCGTTTCCAGGTTGCCTCGGGGTCAAAAATCTCCAACTCTCCGGAATCATCCACTTCCTCATCGTAAACGCAAAGGTAGTCTGCAATCGCCTTTCCCGTGTCATTTCCATAGAATCGATAGAGCTTTTTAAAATGGGGATTCGTAATCTTGGCAACATTCTCCGATATCTTGATCTTCGGTTCAATGATGCCGTCCTCATGTTCAACCGCCGTCAGCTTATACACACCGCCGAAAACAGGCTCGCTCCGAGCCGTGATCAGCCGCTCACCCACGCCAAACATATCAATCTGTGCGCCTTGATGCAGAATGTCCTGAATCGAATACTCATCAAGAGCATTGGAAACAGAAATCTTGCACTCCGGCCAGCCGGCATCATCCAGCATCTTTCTCGCCTGACGGGTAAGGTAAGCCAGATCGCCGGAATCAAGACGGACACCGCAATTTGTAATTCCCATTGGCTTCAAAACCTCATTAAATGCCTTGATCGCATTGGGGATTCCGGATTTCAGCGTATTATAAGTGTCTACCAGAAGGACCGCATTATCCGGATAAATTTCACAATATGCTTTAAATGCGTCATATTCGCTGTCAAACATCTGAACCCAGGCATGGGCCATCGTGCCGCCTGCGTGAACGCCGTAGATCTGGTCTGCAATGGTGCAGGCTGTACCGTTGCAGCCGCCGATATAGGCCGCTCTAGCGCCCAGGATCGCCGCATCCGGACCCTGTGCCCGGCGGGAGCCGAACTCCAAAACCGTTCTCCCCTCCGCTGCGCGCACCACCCGATTGGCTTTGGTTGCAATCAGACTCTGATGGTTGCAGCAAAGCAGAATGTATGTCTCCACCAGCTGTGCCTCGATAGCAGGCGCCCGAATCGTCAGAATCGGCTCTCTGGGGAAAATTGGTGTTCCTTCGGGTACTGCCCAGATATCGCCTGTAAACTTAAAATGAGCCAGATAATCCAAAAATTCTTCACAGAAAATATTTCTGCTTCGCAGATAATCGATATCCTTGGCATCGAAATGAAGATCCTGAATATATTCTATAATCTGCTCCAGTCCTGCCGCAATAGCAAATCCACCGCCGTCCGGATTCTGCCGATAGAACACATCAAAATATGTGATTCGGTTTCCATAACCATTTTGGAGATAGCCATTGCCCATTGTCAGCTCATAGAAGTCACAGAGCATGGTCAGGTTCAGCTTGCTGTTGGAATACATAACTGTACACCTCTTCATAAAATTTGGTTTTATTATACGTGAATTTACAGAAAATAGCAAGGTCTCTTTCTGTTGCCATCCCGCACCTATCCGCAGTTTTATATCAAAAACCGGGATGTAAAAATACATCCCGGTTTGATTAGATTTCCTGTCTGCCTTCCAACGCTCTCGAAAGAGTAACTTCGTCTGCGTACTCCAGCTGGCTGCCAACCGGAACACCATATGCCAGTCTTGTTACCTTGATCTCCATAGGTCTTAAAAGGCGGGAAATATACATTGCCGTTGCCTCGCCTTCCGTATCGGGGTTCGTGGCCATAATAACCTCACGAACATCCCCTTTGGCCGCCCTTGTGAGAAGCTCTTTGATCCGGATATCATCCTGAGTCACATGATTGAGGGGGGATATCACACCATGAAGCACATGGTAAACGCCCTGAAATTCTCGGCTTCGCTCCATCGCAATCACGTCTTTAGGCTCCGCCACCACACAGATCAGTCCATGATCCCTTGTGTCATCATCACAGATGGGGCAGATTTCTCGATCCGTCAAATTTTGGCACACCGGACAGCATTTTACCGTCCGCTTTGCCTCCATAATAGCCTCAGAAAATTCCTGAGCATCCGTTTCGGACATTCCCAGAACATAAAACGCCAGCCGCTGCGCGGTTTTGCCTCCGATACCCGGCAGGCGGGCAAACTGGTCTGCCAGATTCTGCAGGGCCGCAGGAAAAAACTGCATACCGAGGCCTCCTCTTAAAACAATCCGCCCAAATTCAGGCCGCCGGTCAGCTTACCCATGTTGCTGGATGCATCAGCATCCGCAGCACGAAACGCCTCATTGATTGCAGCCATGACCATATCCTGAAGCATTTCCACATCCTCAGGGTCCACAGCCTCAGGGTTGATTTCCAACGCAACCACTTCGTGCTTGCCGTTAACCGTTGCATTCACCATACCACCGCCGGAAGCTGCCGTATAGGTCTTTCGCTCCATCTCTTCCTGCATCTGAAGCATCTGCTGCTGCAGCTTCTGTGCCTGCTTCATCATTGCTGCCTGATTCATTCCACCGGGCATTCCCCGGAATCCACCTTTTGCCATGGTAATTCTCCTTTATTCAGTAAAAATAATTCTTTTCTATTACACTCAATCTGATTGTTTGACGTGTAGAATATCCGAATGATCCCGTCCGAAAGCCAGCAGCTCCTCCATTGCCTGAGACTTTTCCGGCTTTCCTGCCCGATCCACTGCCTTGACGGCAACGCTGTATCCCAGAATGGTAGAGGCTTTTCTGCCCACCAGTGCAATGACTTCCGGTTTATTGATCATTTCCAACGTAAATCCGTTGGCGCACAAAAGCACCAGCGTCTGCCCCCGCAGGGATCCCTGAACGGGAGATTTGTCGGTCGGCATAAAAAAGCCTTTCAACGGCGGACGCATCTCTTTATGCAGCTCCGCCACAAGATCCGCCCAGAATCCCATTGGCGCTTCATTTGGAACATCCGCTTCGGTGGCAGGCACTTCTTGCTCATGAACGTCCGGAGTATTCTCTTCCACATGGAATTCCCTCGGCACTGAAGGCGCCGTGGCCATCTGAGCAACTGTAAACGTACCTGTCTTGAGCTGCTCTTCTACTCTCGAAAGCCGGGCATTGATTGCCTCCATATCCATCTGAAGACCGGGCTCGCATAGATTCATCAAGCATAACTCTGCGTCAAGACGGCGGCTTGCGCTGCGGGTGAATCCCGCGGATGTCCGCTGAAGCAATCCGATCATACGCACCAATTCTCCAGATGAAAACCGTGCAACAAGCATTTTCGCATCTTCATCAGATGCAACGCCTGAGAGCATGGAAATGCCTGCCTCCGGAGCTGTTTTGAGAATCATCAGATCTCTGCACAGCGACGACAGTTCATCGATGATTGCTGCCACATCTTTACCGTCGGCATAGAGCCTATTGAATAACTCCAGTGCGCCCTTTGTATTTTTATCCGCAACAAATCCCAGTATTTTTCCGCAGGTTTGCTCACCTGCAATGCCAAGGCACTCATAAACACGGGCTGCATTGACCTCTCCCACAGTGGCAGAAGCACACTGGTCCAGAAGGCTTAACCCATCTCGCATACCGCCATCCGCCAATCTCGCCAGCACACGAGATGCAGAATCATCCAGATCGATTCCTTCCTGATATGCCACGTATTGCAGCCGTGCGGAGATATCCTCCGGCGTGATCCGGCGGAATGCAAACCGCTGGCATCTGGACAAAATCGTTGCGGGGACCTTATGCAGCTCGGTCGTCGCCAGAATAAACAGCAGATGCTCCGGCGGCTCCTCAATAATTTTCAGCAGGGCATTAAATGCTGAAATGGACAGCATATGCACCTCATCGATGATATAAACCCTTTTCCTGACTTGGCTGGGCGCATAGACTGCATCATCTCGAAGATCTCGCACATTATCAACGCCGTTATTGGAAGCAGCGTCAATCTCCAATACATCCATGCAGGTGCCTGCGTCAATGGCCTGGCAGGCTTCGCAGCAATTGCAGGGATTTCCGTTTTGCGGATTCAGGCAGTTGACTGCCTTCGCAAGAATCTTTGCGCAGCTTGTCTTACCGGTTCCTCTGGAGCCGGTAAACAAATACGCATGACTCATGTGGCCGCTGATGAGCTGCGTTTTTAAGGTTTGGGTGACCGCCTGCTGCCCCACCACATCGTCAAAGGTTTGGGGGCGGTATTTTCGATACAGCGCCTGATACATGATCCATTCCCCCTTCAAAAAAGATAGAAAAAGACCGGCTCATAACAAGATCGCACACCCACATTTGATCAAGCTGAATACCCGGCTGCCAATGCAGTTAGCTCAGGAACGGCAACCTCGCGGCACACGAAACGATCCGCTTAATGCTGCTTGGTTCCCCACCTGACATGGTTCACGGGATTTCGTTGCGCAAGACCGGTCCATCAACACCACTTACTTGGGCCAGACAGTACTCAGACAAGCCCGGGTGTGGGAATTCACCCCTGCTTTAGCGGATTGCAGGTATAGGGCACCGCTAACTCCCCGGCTAGTGCGACCTTGTTACAAGCCGGTCTGCCGCAACAAGGATATTCGATTGAAATTAGTTCAGCTTGGATTCCACGAAGGCAGCCAGCTCACCGAAGTTGCTGATAGACTGATCCTCCATGTCCAGCTCGATGCCCAGTTCACTCTCCAGATCCATGACCATTTCGACAACATCCAGGGAATCAATTCCCAAGGTGTCGAAGGTTGCATCAGGAGTGATTACAGAAGGATCCAGATCCAACTGCTTGGACGCAAATTGAACAAGCTTTTCGTACATAGATAAACCCTCCAGGTAAGGATATAAAATATGATCTTACCCGCACTATTCTATTACAAGACCCGACTTTTGTCAATCACCGTTTTTCATTCTATGCCATGAAGATGATTTTTCGGGAAATATCTCGACGATTTCTCTATTCTGAAGCCGCATTACCGGCTGCGTAAGCCGTCGCCCAGGCAATTTGCAGATTAAAGCCTCCGGTATAGGCATCGCAGTCAATCACTTCTCCGGCAAAATATAGACCGGGAACTTTTTTCGATGCCATAGTCTTCGGATCAATTTCTCCGACTTTAATTCCACCGGAAGTCACAATGGCTTCCGCCACGGGCCGTTTCCCCGTGATTTCCAATGTAAAGTGCTTGAGCAGTTCTACAAGCGCTCTTCTGCTCTGTTTTGTAAAAGAATTCGCCTGCATGGATGGGTCCACATGGAGGCGCCGCAGCACCACCGGGATCATCGATCTTGGAAGCAGGTCCGTCAGTGCATTCTCCATCGTGCGATTTTGATACTGCTCTAAATCCCTCAGAATCCGGCTGTCGAGCTTTCCTTCATCCAATGCAGGTTTCAGATCAATGGAAAGGCTCCATCCATCTCCTTTTGCAATATGTGCACTGGAGGAAAGCACCGTCGGTCCGGATACCCCGAAATGGGTAAACAGCATCTCTCCAAAGTCCTGATAAACTGCTTTTCCCTTGGGATTCAGGAGCTTCACACCCACGTTGCGCAAAGCCAGTCCCTGCATATCCTGTGCATCCATTCCTGCTGTTTCCAGTGGAACGAGACTTCCCTGCGGCTCGATGATGGTATGTCCCAGTTCCCTTGCCATCTTATACCCATCACCGGTCGAACCGGTGGTGGGATAGGAAACGCCTCCGGTTGCAAGGATTACCTTTTTACATGGATAAAATCCCGCAGTTGATTCTACACCTGCAACACCGTTTTCATCCACAGCAATCCGAAGAACTTTCCCTGTTTTGGCAATCACGCCAAGATGCTTCATCCTTCGCTGAAGCGTATCCAGGACACTCTGAGACCGATCAGACTCCGGAAATACGCGATTCCCCCGTTCTGTCTTTAAGCTGCATCCGTTTTCGCGAAAAAAGTTCATCGTCTTCTCGGGTGGGAACGCTGCCATAGAACTGAATAGGAACTTGCTGTTTCGGGGCGTATTACGCAGAACCTCCTGTGCCGTACAGTCATTTGTTACGTTGCACCGGCCCTTGCCGGTAATCAGAAGTTTTTTTCCAAGGCGATCGTTCTTTTCCAGCAGGACTACGCTTTTCCCCTTTTGTGCCGCAGTGACCGCCGCAAACATACCGGCGGGGCCACCGCCAATTACAACCACATCACAAATCTCAGCGGACATTGGGGCCCTCCCCCTTCTCATAGACATGGAACTGATCCCAAACGCCCTCCAAGGCTGTAAAAATTCTGGACAGCCGCTGTTCGCGCCGAGCTGCAATCGCGACAATCAGAGCATTGATTACGCTCATGGGGGCTACCAGAGAGTCTACCAACGAAACCATATCGCTTTTGGACTCCAAAACAAAGTTCGCACTCTGTCCCAGCGGAGAGAGCTTGCTGTCTGTCAGGGCAATCACCTTTGCACCGGTCGAAGCACAATACTCCGCAGCTTTCACCGTAGCGCTGGAATAGCGTGGAAAGCTGATGGCAATTACCACATCCTCCGGCTTAATTCCGACGATTTTCTCAAACATCTCTCCTTCTCCCGAGGTTGTTACCACATGAATATTAGGAGACATATAGTTGAGATAATACCCCAAAAACTGAGCGAGAGGTGCCGCTGAACGAACTCCGAGAATATAAACGCGGTCTGTATCGAGAATTGCCTGCACCGCTCCCTGAAACTGCTCTCGATCCAGCATTTCTCCTGTCTGGCGCAATTTATCCGCATCCGCCTGCAATACCATCGACACGACATCCTGATCGCTGAAGCGGTCATTCGCTACTTCGATTCGCTGCACCGAGGTAAGGCGGTTGAGCACCATCTCCTGAATGGCCTTCTGCATACTGGGGTAACCGTCGTATCCCAGCTCCACTGCAAAGCGGACAACCGTAGACTCGGAAACCCCAACTTTTTTTCCAAGCTTGCTGGCCGTCATAAAAGCCGCCTTGTCATAGGATTCCGTTATGTACTTTGCAATCAGTCGCTGTCCCTTTGAAAATGTCGGGGCATTCGTCTGAAGAACTGTCAGAATATCGTTGCTCATCGTTTCCTCCTGCGCTCATATCGAGCCATAAATCGGAATTCATTTTATCAGAATCCGCCATTTTTTGCAAGTGGCAATTCCTAAAATTGCATTATTCGTTTTTAAGAAGTTTCATTTCATCTTCGCTGAGAAATCTCCAGCAGCCGGATTTCAGACTTCCAAGACGGAGTTTTCCTTCTCCGATTCGTTTTAGACGCTTGACCTGCATCTCAGCCGCTTCACACATCCGCCGCACCTGACGATTCCGACCTTCGTGAATCGTTACCTCAAGCTCCGTCTTTTCCTCGCCTTCATAGACCAACCGCACCTCTGGTTTCCGAATTCGATATCCGTCGAGTTCCATAGGTTCTTTCAGCTGTTCCAGCTTTTGCGGTGTATATCCGGTCACCCAAACCCGATAAATCTTGTCCACTTCTTTTCTGGGGTGCATCATTGCATTGGCAAAGGCTCCGTCATTCGTGAACAGGAGCAATCCTTCCGAATCCATGTCCAACCGTCCCACCGGGTAAACCCGGTATCCGCAGCCTTCGACCAACTGTGCTGCGTTTCTGCGTCCCTTTTCATCGGACAGCGTTGTCACATAGCCTCTTGGCTTGTACAACATCAGGTAGACGTTCTTGCAGGGAGCAGGCAGTGTTTTTCCATCCACAATAATATCATCATTCTGCGGATCTGCCTGATCCCCAAGATTTGCAATCCGCCCATTACACAAAACTTTTCCTGCCGCAATCAGCTCCTCTGCCTTCCTCCGGGAGCATACACCCCGGGATGCAATAATTTTCTGCAAGCGCTCCATTCTTTATCCTCCAAATATCTGCCACCAAGGCTTTTCTTTTTCTGGTATCTGCTCCACTGTATCTCCGAATACCAGCGGAATTTTTCCGATTATCGTATTTCCCAATTGCACATAAGCCGTTCCCGCAGGTGCTCCGCGCACCACCGGCGCAAAGCAGAACTGCTCCGGAGACAGTACAATCTTCGGAATTTCATCCTCTGCCAGCGGATAGTCGAAATCCACAGATGAAACAAGCTCAACATCCATCTCTGCGCCGCCCATTACATTCATCCGCCCCAGACACTCCCCCTGACTGACCACACGTGTCGGGATATATCTGGAAAAACCTTCTTCCAAAAGCTGCGCATGATCGTTCCAGTCATCCGGCGCATTGATGGTCACGCAGACAAGACGCCGTCCCTGCCGCACCGCGCTGGAAACCAGCAGCCGGCCGGCTGCTTTGGTATAGCCCGTTTTTACACCGTCAGCGCCCTCTATCCGCCACAAAAGTTTATTATGATTTGTCAGGCATCGTTCCCCAATTTTCACCTGTTTTGTTGCAACTGTCTTGGCAAAAATCGGATCCTGCATCGCATTTGATGCCAGAATAGCCAGATCTCTGGCCGTAGAATAATGCTCCGGAGCATCCAGACCATTCGGGTTTACAAAATGGCTCCCTGTCATACCCAATGCCCGAGCTTTGTCATTCATAAGCTGGGCAAAGCCGTCCACGGTTCCGCCGCAGTAAATTGCCAGCGCTACCGCCGCATCATTGCCGCTGTGGAGCATCAGCCCGTAGAGAAGTTCCTGTACCGTCAGGACCTCTCCTTCTTTCAGATACATGGAGCTTCCTTCAACTCCAACAGCTTCCTTGGGGACTTTCACTCGGTCAAGTACATTACACTGCTGACAGACCACCAGTGCCGTCATAATTTTGGTAGTACTCGCAATCAGACTTCTCTCATCTGCACGTCGTTCGTACAGCGTTTTTTCTGTAATCGCATCCATTACAATGGCCTTTTCCGCAGAGATTGCCCCCACGGGCACTGTAAGGAAAAGGACGGCAGCCACCAATATGGCCGCCGTCCGAAGAATCGTTCGACTCATATTTTCTCACCCGGGGCTAGTTTGACCCGAACCGAGAAACTTTATACGTTCGGCTCCTGTTTTTTCTGGTTCACAATTGAGGAAATCTGATCGATCACATCCGGAACCATTTCGACCACCCGGTCTGCGGTTGTATTGGGAGCTGCCGCCACCGGAAGCATCCGCACAGAATCTCCTCGGATCACGATAAATGCAATTGGCGTCACCTTGACCCCCGCACCCATTCCGCCGCCAAAGGGCTGCT
>JARIAT010000062.1 GCA_029257715.1 Faecousia sp.
CCTCAACAATGTGGGGGAAATGTAAGATCGACATATTTTTCAAGGCAAGAGCCCGAGACAAAATGGCACGTGTGCCGGAACCGGGCTCACGAATCAGCAGCCGCTCGGAAGTAAGATCCTTCATACACCGAATTGGCTGTGCAAATTGATGTTGACTTGCGGCAACTGCAATATATTCCTCTGTCCGAAAAATACGAGTCTGATAGTTTTCTTCTTTGAAATATCCTTCCACAATTGCAAAATCGATGTTTCCTTCATATAGATCAGACAGCAGCGTTTTTGTATTGCCGTAGCGGATATGAAAATCGGTATCTGGGTGCGCATTGATAAGATTTGCAAGGGAAGGGACAATGGCGTATTCGCCGATGGTCATGGTAACACCGAAGGTCAGCACTTTCTTTCCAATCAGACTTTCCTTCATGCGTTTCATCATCGTATTTTCATCATTTCGTAAGGACTCAAGAGAGGAACGCAGAATTTCTCCAGCAGGAGAAAGTGAAAGATTTCGACGCTCCCGAATAAACAGGGGAGTGTCATATTTTTTCTCAAGATATTTGATATGCTGAGATACTGCGGGCTGCGTGAGGTTTAATGATTCGGCCGCACGAGTAAAACTCATATATTTGCATACAGCTAAAAATGTTTCCATCCGAAAGTCTAGCATAGGAATCTCCGATCATATGGGAAAAGTTGGTACCACTGACTTTATGATAGCATAAAATTATAATAATATCAATTATCATAATTTTACAAAATGAATCAGTTGGACTATACTAAAGATACAAATCAAGAAAATAACTTGGAGGTAAAAATGATGATGTATGATGTGATGATTATTGGAGCAGGTCCCGCCGGCATCAGCGCAGGAATTTATGCGGTCAGCCGTGGACAGAAGGCAGTCGTATTTGAAAAAAATGAAGTGGGCGGTTTGATTGGAAAAGTGTCCACAGTCACGCATTTTGCCTCCGTAAGTGAGGGAGAAACCGGAAAAATGTTTGCAGAAAAGCTGCAAGCACAGGCAAGAAGTGCCGGCGTTGAAATCGTCAAGGAGGAAGTGATCGGTGTGAATCTGGAGGGAGAGATCAAGCAGGTTCATACCGAGCGGGGAATTTATTCCGGTCATAAAGTAATTCTCGCCAATGGTACTTCGCCCAGAAAGCTTGGGATTCCCGGAGAGAAGGAGTTGGCAGGAAAAGGAATGGCTATGAACGCAGCCAGAGACGCATCTGCTTATCAGGGAAAGCATGTGTATGTGGTAGGCGGAGCTGACGGCGCAATTAAAGAAGCTCTGTATCTGGCGCATTATGCAGCAAAGGTAACCATCATCCACTTTGAAGAAAAGCTGGGCTGCATTGCGGAGTTTAGGGAAAAGGTTCGCAAGATGTCCAATATTGAACTTCGTTTAAATTCTCGTCTGCATGGTGTTTATGGAGTCAATCAGGTTGAATCTTTGGAAATTGCGGATGAAAAAACAGGCGCAATTGAAACCATCGAGGATCCCGGCTGTGGAATTTTCGTTTATGCAGGCACGCTGCCCAATACACAGCTGTATACCCAGCTGAAGTTGGAAGATGGATTTATTCCTGTCAATGAAAAAATGGAAACCGCGCTGCCCGGTGTGTACGCCGTGGGTGATATTCGTGTCAAGCAGGTTCGTCAGGTATCGACTGCTGTGGCAGATGGAACGATTGCAGCAATTAACGCTGCAATGTAGGTATGAAAAAGAGCCGTTTCGAGAGAAACGGCTCTTTTTCTTTAATAGTTGTCAGCTGAAAAGCGGAGTTTTCACTATGAAGCAAGGTCTGCACAGGTTGCTCTGGGAGGTGCCACGTTTAGCCATGGATTCTTAGGATCTGTATCCGTTGGATCCCAACCGGGATAAGAACTATTACCGATTTTGGGAGCAGTGGGCTTGCCAAGAGGACCGGGATCAGGACTGTCAAAGATCTTAATTGTATCAATATTGCTCATGTTATCATAGATCCATTTTGCATCTTTTACCTGAAGACGGATGCAGCCATGGGACGCAGGCTGCCCTAACTTATCGAATTCCCCTTCCTGAAGACTTCCGTGGTTACCGTATTCCGTATACGGCACGGAATGGAACAGATAGTTGCCACGGATTTGAGTTACATAGATTCCCCATACATCTCCGACCATGCGAAGCCACTTCCAACGATTTCCCGTGGGACGGAATGTGCCTTTCGGAGTGGGAGAATAGGAAAGACCACTGGAACAGACCATGGCTTTATATGGAATGGTATAGTAACCATGGCTATCCCGCTCATAAATTGTGACCGTATTTTCCTGACAATTGACAGCCACATAGAATCGTTTGGAGCCATGGGGAAGATCGGTCTTCCATGCACCGTCACTTCCGAGATAATAATTGCCGACCCATGTGTTTCGGAGCATATGACCACTTCCGTCAAAATAATAATGCTGGCCGTTTATTTGCTGCCACCCGGTCTGCATATAACCGGAGGAGCTAAGAAAATACCAATATCCGTCGATATACTGCCAACCTGTCTGCATATGACCATTGGCATCGAAATAGGAATATGCGCCATCCGTCCATGCCCATCCGGTTCTCATGTATCCGGAAGAACTGAAGAAATACCAATAGCCGTCAATATACTGCCAGCCTGTCTGCATATGACCGGCGCCATCAAAATAAGAGTAGGCATTGTCCGTCCATACCCATCCGGTTTTCATACGACCGGAAGAATCCAACAAATACCAGTATCTGCCAATATACTGCCAACCTGTCTGCATTGCTCCGGAAGCACTCATATAATACCAGCTGCCGTCAATATATTGCCATCCGGTGAGCATGATGCCATCCTGATTCATGTAATACCGACGGTTTTCAATTTCATTCCATCCGGTCGTACGGTATCCGTCGGAGTTGAAATAATACCAGTTTCTGTCGATCTGCTTCCATTCGTTGGTTGGATAAGTGCCGTCGCCGTTTTCATATTTCCATCCATTCTCGTCCTGAATCCAGCCAACAAGATGCTTGAGTGTGCTTGTTAGACGAATTTTTACAGGAATCTCTTTTCCGGGAAACTGGCAAATAAGTTCCGCAACGGGATATTGCTCCTCTGAGACATAACTTCCGTCAATGCGAATGATGTTGTTTTGAATATGAGCACCTGTAATTGAGATGATGTTTTCGGGGTCCAGTCCAGCAAATGAATGGAGATTCAGTTCGCGAGTGTCGAGAATCCGGCAGGAAATCGTATCAAGCATAGGATTCTGAGTGCCGATGTGCGTGAGTTCAAGAGTGGGGCAGGAGTGTCCCCCGAGCTCGATTTTTTGAAGAGATACGTTGTTGCTGAAATCAAGATTTAAGATAGGGTTAGAGATACAACGCAGTTGGTTAAGCGCAGGGAACTGGCTTAGATCAAGGACAGCGATGGAATTATGGCTGCAGTCGAGATATGTAAGGTGCTCCATCTTTCCAGTATTCAGAGCTTTCAAATTATTACCACGGCAAGACAGTGCTGTGAGATTTTGAAAATAGGAGATACCGGTCAAATCGTAGATTTGCTGACTGGATACATCCAGCTTAGAAATCGCATCGGTTTCTTCCTGCGACAAAATACCATCCTTATCGGTATCGGCAGCTTCAGAAACAGCTGCCCGAAAATTTGCATCAGGGAAATGAGCTTCATCCAGCACAATGTCGCTGTCATCTGCGAAAACTGTGGTTGGAAAAAGAAAGAACATGGCGAAGATAATCAATAGCTGAGAGATTTTTTTATTCATCTTTTCCTCCTTTTTATTCTTAAAAACCTATATCTCGAATATTTTTACCCATAATAACTATAACATATGATTCCTTTAAGATCAAGCAATGAAGGAAAAAACCAGTGCATGAAGCCTCGGTTCTATGGATTGCACGAATATTTCAATATAATTTTCGATAGATCATGCAGAATGTCATCTTAGAAGTCTTGGAATGTCCGAAAATGGTATGATGACCGTAATTCTGAAGATGAAAATTATTTTCAAAAAACGGACAATATGCCGTTTTACTTTTTTGGGAAATCTACGGGAAAAACCAAAATATTCGGAGGAGGGTATCCTTTCATATAAAATAAGTTAGCGAAAACTAACAAATGAATAGGGTTTAAAAAATAAGGTATATAACATTGTAACAGAAGAAATTGTCATTATATCATGGAGCATATTTGCGAAAAAATATATACTTTTTGTGTAACACAAACAAAAAATGAAATATTTTTTCTAATATTGGGATGCGACATTTTTCTTGACTTATATAGAAAATACAAGTATTCTGTTTTTAGGACATATATAGGAAAAGTCCTAAAAATGATCCATAAATTTGGAGGAAGAAAAATGGAACAAAACTATCTTGAATTGGCGAACAGCCCGATTATGTGGGCGGCTGCGGCGCTTGCAATTTGCGTAGTGCTGCTGCAATCTGTGGTGTTTTTCAGAAAATCTCTGGTAGCTGCAAAGCATGAGAATATTTCTGAAAAGCAGATTAAGGCTGCGATTAAGAGCAGCGCCGTTGCGTCGATCGGCCCTGCAATTGTAATTCTTGTCACGATGATCTCCTTGATCGTCTCTATGGGTGCGCCCGTGTCTTGGATGCGTCTGTCGTTCATCGGCTCGGTGAACTATGAGGCGATGGCAGCTGGTTTTGGTGCTCAGGCGATGGGTACGACTCTGGATAATTTAAATCCTATGGCTTTCTCCTGCGGTGTGTGGGTTATGTGCTTCGGCTCTTTGGGCTGGCTTGTGTTTACCTTCCTGTTCACAGATAAGATGGAAAAGGTGAATCACCTGCTGTCTCGCGGCAGAAAGAAAATGGTTCCGATTATCTCCGCCGGTGCTATGCTCGGTGCATTTGGCAACCTGGCTTCCGGGAACTTTTTCACCGCTGAGGGCAGCCTTGATTTTGGCAGCGCTCCAGCTGTTGCAACCGTTGTCGGCTGCGGCCTGATGATGGTTTTGACCAAGTTAGCTCGTACAAAAAATATCGGCTGGCTGCGTGAGTGGGCATTCGCGATTGCGATGTTTACCGGTATGCTGGTTGGTACGCTGTGGAACAAGATGATGTAATAGGGAGGTACCACGATGGATCACAATCATTATTCAAATACTTATATCCCCGGGATTATCAAATGGGGTAAGTTGACGCAGCTGATGGGCATTTTTGCGATGTTTCTGCCGGCATTGGCATTCTCTGCGTTCTTCGGTTACTGGCCGCCTCTGTCTGCGATTCTGGCAGGTGCGATTGCCCAGATCAGCGTTTCCGGTGCGTTTTACATTGTAGAACCCATTTCCTATTTCCCGGTTCTGGGTATCCCCGGCACTTATATGACCTTCCTGTCGGGCAACACCTCTAATATGCGTCTGCCTTGCTCCTCTGTTGCACAGGAAGCTGCCGGCGTTGAGATTGGCTCCACACAGGGATCGATTATCTCTACGATTGGCATTGCTGTTTCGATTGTTGTAAATATTATTATTCTGACGGTTGGTGCAATCGGCGGCAATGTGATTCTTGCTGCGCTGCCCGAATCCTTCAAGGTAGCACTGACTTTTCTTCTGCCTGCTCTGTATGGTGCAGTGTTTGGACAGTTTGCCATTACCAGACCCAAGCTGGCGGTTGTTTCAATTGTGATTGTTGTTGCCGCAAACTGGCTCAACAGAAACGGTTATCTCTCCTTCCTGGGTGGTCTGTCCGGAAGCATTGTTATCTTGGTCGCAGTGTTTGGCTCAATTATGGCAGGCAAGATGATTTATAAGAAAGAGCTGGCTGACGAGGAGGAAAAGTAAAATGATTTCCAGAGAAAGACTGACCGATCGTTTTCTGAAGATGATTTCCATTTATAGCCCCTCCAAGGGCGAAAAGGAAATGGCCGACTGGATTGAGGCGTATCTCAAGGAACGTGGGATTTCCTTTGTCTCTGATGATGCAGGAAAAGCCTATGGCGGTAATGGACGCAACATTGTGGCCCACATTCCAGGTACAAAGCCCGGAATGCCCGTGGGATTCATGGCACATATGGATCAAATTGAGCCTTGTGACCATGTTAATGCCATCATAGAAGGCGATATCATCCGTACAGATGGTAAAACCACCTTGGGCGGCGACGATAAAGGCGGTATTACAGCGATTTTGGAAGCAGTTGAGGATCTTTTGGAGACCAAGGCGGACCATCGTGATATCTATCTGGTGTTTTCGTCTTCGGAAGAGATCAGTATGCTGGGCACGAAACACATGGATTTGAGCATGCTTCCGTGTAAGGACTTGGTTGTTGCAGACGCAACCGGTGATGCCGGAGTTGTGGCTTACAAGGCTCCTGCAATGGAAGCCATTCGTGTGACTTTCCGCGGCAGAAAAGCTCATGCAGGCATTGAGCCGGAGAAAGGAATAAATGCCATTGTTGCAGCATCGAAAGCCATTGCGCAGATGCGGATCGGCCGGCTTTCCCCCATTACAACCTCCAATATCGGTCGCATGGAAGGCGGAGATGCAACCAATGTTGTCACCGATGAGGTAACCTTTACTGCGGAAATTCGCTCCCATGATATGAACGTTCTGGCAGAGGAACTGGCACACATGGAAAATTGCTGCCGAGTGGCAGCAGAAGAGATGGGAGCTTCTGTTGATTTTGTTCATGAGCTGGCATATCCGTCCCTTAGCGTGGATTTGGACTGCGAATTGATGACAATGACCTGCAATGCGATCCGTGCAGAGGGAATTGAACCCGACTGCATGGTGATCGGCGGAGGCAGTGATGCCAATGTCTTGGCAGGGCATGGATATAGAAGCGTTATTTTAGGTCTCGGTATGCGCAATGTTCATACAGTTGACGAGACACTGGATATTGCTGAGACTATGAAGTGCGCACGAATCATGCGCCGAATTATGTCCGCAGAATAAGAGGCGATTTTCATTGACAAAGCAAGAACTTAAGAAGCGCTGCTGCGAAGCAATTGACCGGGATCGGGAAGACATCATTGCTTTGGCTGAGGATATTTACCGCAATCCGGAGATGGGATACCATGAGTTTCGGTCTACAGAAAAGATGGAGCAGATGTTCCAGAAACTGGGACTCCCTGTTCAGGGCCCGGTTGCATTTACCGGCTGTGAAGCGAAGGTTGGTCGTGAAGGGGGACCGGTGGTGGCAGTTGTCGGCGAGCTAGACAGTCTGAACTGTCCGGAGCATCCCGACAGCGCTGAAAACGGCAACATGCACTGCTGTGGGCATCACGCACAGCTTGCGAACCTCTACGGTAGTGCGGTGGGCCTCGTAAAATCCGGAGTCCTTGATGAGCTGGCAGGTGCGGTAAAATTTATTGCCATTCCGGCGGAAGAATGTGTGGATCTTGGATATCGGAATCGTCTGATTCGGGATGGAAAAGTTTCATTTTACGGTGGAAAGCAGGAATATATCAGCCGAGGCGGAATGGATGACGTGGATATGATGCTGCAAACCCATCTGATCAATATGGGCCCTCTCAGTGCGA
>JARIAT010000076.1 GCA_029257715.1 Faecousia sp.
ATATTGTGGTGAAATTCCAGGCGTCCATAGCGAATTGAGATCCTAGTACCTGAGTCTCATCGCGACGATCATCCTGACACCGTTTAAACGGCCGGCGGCTTCACTGGAAGGATGGAAGCGATGAACCATGAGAATATCTCGTCGCGACGATCATCCTGACACCGTTTAATACGGCCAGCGGCTTCACTGGAAGGATGGGAGCGATGAACCATGAGAATATCAGGGAAACTCCCAGCCAAGTCACAGCGTTCATTGCGACGACCACTAGGGAGATGTAAGGCTCTCTCAATTTCGTGACTGCTCTTTCGTCCACAGTATCTTTTGCTTGATGGCATACCCAAGCATCGATACCGTCGATGCTTGGGTATGTTGTTTTTGGAGCTAGTGACCTGACTCGAACAGGCGACCTTCTCATTACGAGTGAGATGCACTACCGACTGTGCTACACTAGCAAGCTAAGTTAGTATATCAGCTTTCTTGAAAAATGTCAAGTCAATCGAAAAATATATCTATGGATTTTTGTATTTCCCTCCGGTACAGAAAGTACCGGAGGGAAAAGTCATTAAATCTTCTCAACCTTAATGGTATCAGTATTTCCAGAGATGCCATTGCAGGGGCCGCCGGTGATAACGATATTATCGCCAGGCTGCAGATCAAAGACCTTCTTGGCATTCAGGACACCGTGATAGAACATAACATCCATGTTGGGATACTTCTCGACCAGAACGGGAGTAACGCCCCAAGTGATTGCCAGTCGGCGCCAGATCTTTTCGTCGGTCGTCATGCCCAGAATATCTACAGGGCAGCGGAAACGGCTTACGAGACTTGCGGTCTTGCCGGAAACAGAACCGACAACAATTGCCTTTGCATCTACGTCAATTGCCATTGCACAAACTGCGTGGGAAATAGCATCCAGATTATTCTGGGTGGTATACTGCGTGTTCAGGAAACGCTTCTTGTAGCTGGTATGCTCTTCCGTGTAGGCGCAGACATCAGCCATGTTCTTAACAGCCTCGACAGGATATTTGCCGGCAGCGGATTCTCCGGAGAGCATAACTGCGGTAGAGCCGTCATAGACAGCGTTTGCAACGTCGGAAATCTCGGCTCTGGTAGGACGAGGGTTGTAGATCATGGATTCCATCATTTCGGTGGCAGTAATAACGCGCTTGCCCATCATGCGGCACTTGCGAATCAAAACTTTCTGAATGGAAGGAACCTCAACAAAAGGAATCTCAACACCCAGATCGCCACGGGCAATCATAATGCCGGAGCAGGCGGAGCAGATTTCCTCAACATGATCGATACCGGAGCGGTTTTCAATCTTAGCGATAATCTCAATATCGCTGCCGCCATTGGCATCCAACAGATTCTGAATGTCAAGAACATCCTGCTTGGTGGACACGAAAGAAGCGGCAATGAAGTCAACACCGTTGCGGATACCAAAGAGAATATCAGACTTGTCCTGCTCGGAGAGATACGGTCCGGTCATAACCTTGTTGGGGAAACACATGCTCTTACGGTTGCTCAGCTCACCGCCGACGACAACTTTGCAGATTGCATTGTTTCCGGAGAGCTTCTGAACCTCGAAAATGACAATGCCGTTATTGACCATGATGCGGTCGCCAACCTTCAGGTCCTTAATCAAGCCCTTGTAGTTGACGCTGACGCGAGTTTCGTCACCCTCGATCTCATCGGTGGTGAAGGTGAAGGTATCGCCTTCCTTAACGGTAACTTTGTTATTCTTAAAGGTCAGAATCCGGTATTCGGGACCCTTGGTATCAAGCATAATTGCGATAGGCAGATTCAGCTTTTCGCGGACCTTCTTAATCAGGTCGATCTTCTTCTGATGCTCTTCGTAAGAGCCGTGGGAGAAGTTCAGACGGCAGACGTTCATGCCTGCCAAGCACATTTGGGTCAGAGTTTCCTCATTCTGGCTGGAAGGGCCAATGGTACAAATAATCTTAGTCTTACGCATATTACATTCCTCCGTATTTTTTCTTTTAGATATCTGATTTCGGAACCATTTTATGGGATTTATCATTGGCTGTCAATGGGTAAATTTAATATTTACATGTTTTTTAAATATTCATAAAATCAATGCCAGCATTACCTACAAAAACAAAGAAACTACAGAGCGGAAAGTTGTGAAAATGATAAATTCTCCAGAATTTGGGCTGCCTCCCCTTCTCTTTTTTCGATGCATGGCAAATCCTATTTTATACCGCTATATTCACATGATAATGGCTTAGCCAGAAGTTCAGCTGAAGCAGGTAACATATGGTTTGAGGGGTTCGCATCAGTTGTCCGTAGAACGGCCAGTCCAGCTCTTGATTTGCTAGATTTCCGGCAGATGCCGGATTGATCAATTCCCAGATCGGTGCGGACGAATCGTCGATCAGTTGATCCAGCCTCTTTTGCATCAATCGGAGAAATTCCGGATCGTGGGTTTTGGGATATGGACTCTTTTTCCGAAGAAGGATTTGCCTTGGCAGGCGATCTGCCATAGCGTGGCGCAGAAGTCCCTTTTCATACCCGTGATAATCTTTCATTTCCCACGGGATTCGGTATAGCAGCTCTGCCAGATGATGGTCACAGAACGGAGAGCGAATCTCCAGATCATAAAAGCTGCTCATGGTTCGATTACGTTCCAACAGGGTCTGCATAAACCATTTGATATTCAGATTCATCATTTCCTTCATCCGACGTTCAAGTGCTGGTGTATCCGGAAGAATATCTGTCTGTTCAATGGTTTTTTCATACCTGCTTTGCACGTATTCCTGTGCATCTATGGATTTTGCCAGATTTGGCTGAAGCAGCTGAAGGCGCTTTAGGGTAGTCTGTGCCCATGGAAAGCCCGCTCTGCTCCGAATCTCAGGGTCCCGATACCAGGGGTATCCACCGAAAAGCTCGTCAGCACACTCCCCTGATAGGATGACAGATACATGCTTTCGGATTTCACGACAGAATTGAAGGAGTGAAATATCTACATCTCCCATTCCCGGGTATCCACGGGCGAGAACTGCATTCTCGATCCCCTGCTCCAGTTGTTCGGATGTGAGGATGATCCGGTGTGCATTGGTATGCAGCGCCTGTTCCAGAATACCCATGAAATCGGAATCTGAGGTGGGCTGAAATTTTCCGGGAGTAAAATAGCGGTCGTTATTCCGATAATCCACGGAAAATGTGTCCAGTCTGCGTCCCTGCTGGTTAAGCATTTCCGCGCAAACGGAGCACACAATGCTGGAATCAAGTCCACCGGATAGAAATGCTCCGGTATGCTCTGAATCCATCTGCTCCTGAATAATATCTGTTACAAGGCTTCGGATCTGTTCAGATGTTTGCTCAAAGTCCAGTGTATAGGGGGCATCAAGCAGTTTCCAATAACGTGACAGATTGAATCTCCCGTTTTTCCAAACGGCGCAACACCCCGGTTCCAATTCCGAGATTCCTCGGAAGATTCCACACCCAGGGGTTCGTCCCGGACCAATCAGAAGAAGTTCGGCTGCTCCTGATCGGTCAATTTCCGCGGAGAATTCCGGATGTGCTAAAATTATGTTCGCCTCTGACGCAAATAGCAGCGAACTGTGATGAATGGTATAAAACAGGGTTTGCAGTCCGAGTTGATCCCGTGCGAGAAACAGCTCCTTATTTTTTTCATCCCACACAGCAAAGGCAAAGCTTCCGCTCAGATGGTTCACACATTCTTTTCCCCACTGTGCATAGCTGTGAACAATCAGTTCCGAATGGGCGTCACTCATTAAAATATGCCCTTGCGCGATCAACTCTGCCCGAAGCTGCTCCCCTTTTCGTAGTCTGCCCATAAAAACAGAAATATAGTGTCTCCCTGAAAAAGTGAGTTCCTCGAGCTTGGTATGCTGTCCGATTCCTGCTGCAAGGAGTGCAGTACGTTCCTTCTGCCAGATTTGACACAAGCCATCCTCCTGGGGATTCATAGCATGACACATCTGATTGATGGCTGCTTCGGTCGGGATGCTGTTTTGAATTCCACTTATTGCACGCATTTCATCATTCCTTTCGTCAAGCAAAGTATATGCAGAGCGATCGTTATAGTTTCCGCATAGTGCTATGTAGAAACTTTTTTGCGCACTGTGCATAGCATGGCTGTGAAATGATAAAGGAGGGATTTATTTGTCTGCAATCGGATATTTGAAGGTGAAAGCAACCACCTCAAGAGCCAGACTTCCGCTGGAAGATGCAGCAATCAGCGTTGTTGGAGAAAATGGGAAGCTTCTGGCGCTGCGGCTGACGGATTCCAGTGGAAATACCGGCCCGATCAAAGTAGAGGTGCCCAATCGGGCCAACAGTCAAACCCCTGATACAGGAAAGCCGCCCTTTGTGGCAGTTGATATCTACGGGCGGGCAGAGCTGTACACGCAGATTTTGGTACAGGGTGTTCAGATATTTCCGGATACTACAACGGTACAAGAACTGAATATGATTCCGCTTTCGGAAATGCCGGGAGCATGGAATGAGACAGAGATCTATGATACACCGGCTCAGGATCTTTAGGAGGACATGCTATGGCAACTGTAATCCCATTTATTCCGGAGCAAATAACCGTCCATCTTGGGTCTCCGAATTCTGATGCACCGAATGTAACGGTTCCATTTTCATACTATGTAAAAAATGTGGCTTCCAGCGAAATCTATCCCACATGGGATGAGGCATCCCTTCGCGCCAATATACTTGCTATTGTATCGTTTGCCCTGAATCGGGTATACACAGAATTTTACCGCAGCCGCGGTTATCCGTTTGAGATTACCAGTTCAACTGCATATGACCAGTATTATGTGGATGGAAGAAGTATTTTTTCCAATATATCACGGTTGGTCGATGAACTTTTTAATGACTATCTGCGAAGACCCGGCTTTGTGGAGCCGCTGGCTGCAAAATTCTGCAACGGGACCACTGTGACCTGTGAGGGACTGAGTCAATGGGGCAGCCAGAATCTGGCTCAGCAGGGTCTGAATGAAATTGAGATTTTAAAAAAATACTACGGGAACATTGAAGTTGTGGAAAACGCGCCAATTCAAGGCATCCGCTCTTCTTATCCGGGGACGCTTCTGCTTCAGGGCAGCACGGGCCCCGAAGTTGTTGTGATTCAATCAGAACTGAATAGGATTTCTCAGAATTATCCGGCAATTCCAAAAGTGCCTGCTGCCGACGGTATTTTTGGGCCAAAGACAGAAGCCGCTGTCCGCAAATTCCAGGAAATCTTCAACCTGAACGTGGATGGAATTGTGGGGAGTGCTACATGGTATGCACTGGTACGTCTTTATACAGCGGTTACGGCCCTATCGGAGCTTCGCAGCGAAGGTCAGAAATACTATGCCATCTCCTGGGATTACCCCGAGCAAATGCAAGAGGGAGATCGAGGAGAGGATATTCGCCAGCTGCAATATATGCTGGCAGTTTTGTCTGAGTTTATTGCCGAGATCTCTGCAACCAATGTAGATGGCATATTCGGTCCTTCTACCAAACAGGCTGTGGTTTCCGCACAGCGCTATTTTGGGCTCAGCCAAACCGGAACGGTCAATGAAGAGACATGGGACCTGATCTACGATCAATACGCTGGGATTGCCAATACAACCGAAAATCGGCAGGATCGGCTGCAAATCGAGATACCGAAAGTTTTCAATCGAACCGCATCCATTCGTCAGTATCCGGGAGATTCCATGCGTGAAGGCGCAAAGGACCCAGGAAAGAAGGAGGAAAGCTGATGGATCACCGACATTCATACGCGGGAAAACCAATCCGAAGTCTTCAGACCATGCTGCGCACCATTGCACAGGTAGAACCGGATCAGGAGAATGTTATTCCGGATGGAATCTATTCTGATCAGACAACTTCTGCGGTTAAATGCTTTCAGCGCAGATGCGATCTGCCTGTAACCGGTATTGTCAATCAGGAAACCTGGGATCGGATGGTTGAGGATTTTGACAAAGCCCGCATTGATGTAGAAAGAGCAGCTCCCGTGCAGATTTCCTTGGCGCCCGGACAAGTCATCCATCGGGGAGAGGAAAATCATAAGATTTTTTTGATTCAAAGTATGCTGCTGGTGATCTCTTTTCTGGTGGATGAAATCCCAGAGGTGGAGCATACTGGTGTTTTAGATGCACAAACACAGCGGGCACTGCTGGCTTTTCAGCTGCTGTCCGGACTTCCACCCACCGGAGAGGTGGATAAACAAACATGGAAGGCGCTTACCCTTCAGTTTGCGTCTGCCTCAGATGAGCTTAGCAGACGGACAGGAGAATAGCCGGATCTACCCCAATACGTTTCAAAACGGGCTTGATTCCTGCGTATATTCGTAATATAATAATATATCGCATGAATGATTGTTTTGGAGGATCTCGGATGTTGATTCGTAATTGGAAAAAAGAAATATGGACCATTCCTAATTTGCTAAGTCTGTTTCGGCTGGTATTGATTCCGGTTTATAGTTATATTTACCTGAATGCGGCCGGCTCGAAGGATTATTTAATTGCGGCTGCAATTCTGGCGGTTTCCTGCCTGACGGATTTGGTGGACGGAAAGATTGCACGGAAATTCAATATGATTTCCACCCTTGGGAAATTTTTGGATCCGTTGGCCGACAAAGCAACTCAGGCGGCTATGATTCTTTGCCTTGCAGTTCATCATCCGATGCTGTGGCTCCTGCTGGCGCTGTTTATTGTTAAGGAAGGATTTCAGCTTGCTGCCATGATTATCAATCTGCGCAAGGGGTTAGCACTTGACGGCGCCTTGATGGCCGGAAAAATTTGCACAACCATCTTGTTTGTAACTCTGATTATCATGGTTTTGCTGCCAAATCTAAGCGCAGTGGCGGCAAATCTTCTCACCGCAATCTGCATTGTGGCTATGATGATTGCATTTATTGCCTACATTCGTGCTTACTATGGCAAGAATAAGAAAATCTATGATATTGACCGCTAAATATGCTTTGTTTTCCGAATCCTCCGGATTTTCCGGAGGATTTTCTACGGTTTTAAGATCGCATCGGTTGCAATTTTATCCGATTAGATGGAATAAAAAATCAGCGGTCTGGAATTTCAGGCCGCTGTCAAATCGAACATCTATAGTGAAAGGGATTTGTCACGAGTACACCGTTGGCTTATCCGGAAATACTTCCCCGGCATCGGTTCCCCAATCCCCTCTTGATTTGTAGCTGTATTATACCATAGCGACAGAGAAAATGGTGAACAATTTATGAAAGTTGAATAAAAATTAAAAAGCGCTCCCGATTGGGAGCGCTTTTGTCAAATTACTTGTCAGCCTTCTTTGCGGCCTTCTGCTTTGCCTTAGCTTCCTTAGCCTTTTTTGCTTCAGCGGCTGCACGCTCGGCGCCACTCTCATTGGAGGAGACAGCCCACTTAGCAAACTCGATCCGGACACGGTCGGCGCTAGTCTCAATTACAATCTTGTTTTCCTTCACATCAACAACAGTGCCAATGATACCGCCGATGGTCGTGATGGAGTCGCCGGTGCGGATGGATGCACGCATCTGATCTGCTTCCTTCTTACGCTTGTTTTCGGGGCGAATCAGCAGGAAATAGAAAATTGCGAGCATAACGACCAGCATCAAAAGACTGCTGCCCATGCTTACAGAAGGGGGAACGGTGAGAAAATTCAGCATTGAAAATACTCCTTTAATTTTGATTGACCAGATTATTATATCATTAAATATACAAATTGCAAGGGATAAACTCAGATTCTTCTGGAGAGTTTTTCAGAATACTCCTGACGGAATGCTTCGAAATGACCTTCATCCAGCGCCTGACGAATCCGCTCCATCAGTTTGTTGTAGAAATAAAGGTTGTGCATAACGCAAAGACGCATTGCTAGCATCTCCTCTGCGACAAACAGATGGCGGATATAAGCCTTAGAATAGCGGCGGCAGACAGGACAGTCACATTTGGAATCAATGGGGTCCAAATCTGTCCGGTATTTTGCGTTTTTCAGATTGATTGCACCGTCCCAAGTGAACAATCGTGCATGGCGGGCATTTCTTGCGGGCATGACACAGTCGAAAAAGTCCACGCCTCTGGCCACAGCTTCAATGATATTGGACGGGGTGCCAACACCCATAAGATAACGTGTTTTATCCTTGGGCATATAAGGCTCCACCGCTTCAATCATTTCGTACATTTCTTCGGTTGTTTCACCGACAGCCAGTCCGCCAATGGCATAACCGGGCAAATCAAGGTCAGCTATCCGCTTCATATGCTCGATCCGAAGATCTGCATAGTTACCGCCCTGATTGATTCCCCAAAGCATCTGCTGAGGATTTACAGTATCAGGCAAGGCGTTGAGTCGGGCATTTTCAGCTTTGCATCGTACAAGCCAGCGATAGGTACGGTCGATGCTTTGCTTTACATAATCCTTGGGGGCAGGGAGTTCGATACATTCATCGAAGGCCATGCAGATATCACTGCCAAGATTGGACTGAATCTGCATGCTTTCCTCCGGACCCATAAAGATCTTATGACCATCAATATGGGAAGCAAAGGTGACGCCTTCTTCCTTAATTTTCCGCAGAGAAGCCAGACTGAACACCTGAAATCCACCGGAATC
>JARIAT010000030.1 GCA_029257715.1 Faecousia sp.
TTCATGACATCTCAAACGAAATTCGCACAAATGAAGGAACCTTTACAGCCAAGCAGATGATGGAACGATTCATGTTTCCCTCTGAACTTCAGTCTGTCCCAATCGGACGACTTTCCGGCGGAGAACGCAGACGATTGTATCTGCTGTCCGTTCTGATGGAAGCCCCAAATCTTCTGCTTCTGGACGAGCCGACCAATGATCTTGATATTATGACACTTTCGATTCTGGAAGACTATCTCCAGAGCTTCCCCGGTCCGATTCTTGTGGTTTCCCATGATCGATTCTTTTTAGATAAGCTTGCGGCATCTATCTGGGAGGTTCGGGGAAACGGAGAAGTGGAGCGTTTTACCGGAAACTGGTCAGACTGGGCCCGCAAACGCAGACAGGAGGAAAAAACGCCCACTGTTAAAGCCGAAAAGGTATCCGTCCCCCGTTCTCAGAATCGAAAGCTCAAATTTTCCTTCAAAGAACAGTTGGAATTTGAAAACATCGATCAGGAGCTGGCCGAACTGGAGCAAAAGCTCTCTATATGTGAAAAAGCTCAGGCAGAATGTGGAAGTGACTATATCCGTCTACAGGAATTACAGGCCGAGCAATCCGAACTGGAGCAAAAACTGGACGAAAAAACCGAACGCTGGATGTATTTGACCGAACTGAAAGAAAAAATAGACGCACAATAACAGATTAACGCCCTGTAAAGATCCTCTTTACAGGGCGTTTCGTCTATTCAAGATAGCATCCCGGCTCGTGACCGATCAACACACCGACTGCCTGAAGATAAGAATAAACAATTGTTGTCCCAACAAACCTCATTCCACGTTTTTTCAGATCGTCTGAAATTGCGTCTGACAACGGAGAACGTGTCAGATTCTGTTCATGCAGACTTTTCCCTTCGGTCCAACCCCACAGATAACTGCTGAAGCTTCCATAAGTTTGTTGAATCCGGAGAAAAACAGCTGCATTATTCACAGCCGCTTCGATTTTTCTTCGATTTCGAATAATACCGGAGTTCTCCATCAGTTGTGCTACTTTTTCTTCTCCGTACCGGCTGACTTTCTCAGGATCAAATTGGTCGAATGCCATGCGAAAGCATTCTCGCTTCAGAAGCACGCACTCCCAGGATAACCCTGCCTGAAAGGATTCAAGTATCAGCATTTCAAAGAGTTTCTGATCGTCAAAAACCGCTTTGCCCCATTCTTCATCATGGTATTTTACATACAGCGGATTATCCGGATTTACCCATCTGCATCGGCATTTTCCATCTTGCCATCTTCGATTCATACACATAACCCCACCTTTTGGATTATAGTATCATATTTTCCTCAGGGATTCCACACCAACTCATTTCTATTTTCGATGTTCTGAAAATACGGTCTATAATCTCCCTCTTGAAAACCATATGAAAGGGTGTTAATATGATTCATAAATATAGGATATCATCCTAAATTTGCTATTTTTCAGAAAGAGGCCCGCTATGAAAAAACATTTAAATTCTCTGATCGATATTCTTTCGATCACCCTTGCCACAGGCATCGTCGCAATCGCTGTCCACTTTTTCATGCTGCCCAGCCATGTATCTGTCGGTAGTATGACAGGTGTGGCAATCGTTATCTCGAACTTTGTCCCCTTCTCTGTTTCAGCGATTACAATGTTTTTCAATGTTATTCTGCTGATTCTTGGTTTTCTATTCATCGGCAGGGAGTTCGGTGGTAAGACCGTCTATACCTCTATCCTTCTGCCCCTCATGCTGGGCCTTTTGGAACGTCTTTTTCCGGAAGTCCACTCTATTATGGGTGATCCATTTTTGGATATGATCTGCTACATCTTTGTTGTCAGCATCGGTCTTGCCATTTTATTTAACCGCAACGCATCCTCCGGCGGCCTCGATATCGTTGCAAAATTCATGAACAAGTTTTTCCATATGGAGATGGGCTATGCCATGTCCGCAGTGGGCATGATCGCTGCGCTTTCTTCTGTCTTTGTGTCCGAACCGAAATATGTCATTCTTGCAATGCTCGGCACCTATCTCAACGGCTTGGTTGTGGATCGTTTCATTTTCGGCTCTACTATCAAAAAGCGTGTCTGTATTATTTCTGAGCACACAGAAGAAATTCGCCGGTTTTTGGTGGGCGAGCTGCACAGTGGTGCTACAATCTACGAAACAATCGGTGCATTCAACATGGAATCCCGTCGTGAAATCATTGCGATTGTTGATAAAAATGAATATCTGAAGCTTATGAACTTCATCGAAAAAGTCGATCCCAATGCCTTCGTCACCATCTACGATGTTACAAAAATCATCTATCGGCCCAAGGCAAATCCCCATGCGTAATCAGGAGGAATTATCATGCTTGAAATTGGTACCACAGCACCGGACTTTGAACTTCCCGATCAATCTGGAACCCTGCACACCCTTTCACAGTATCGTGGTCAAAAAGTAATTCTCTACTTTTATCCCAAAGACTCCACCCCGGGCTGCACAAAGCAGGCCTGTGGGTATTCCGAGCTGTCTTCTGCATTCATGGAGCAAAATACCGTCGTTCTCGGTATCAGTAAAGACAGCATTGCTTCTCACCAAAAGTTTTCCCAGAAAAATCAGTTGTCTTTCCCCATTTTATCCGATCCCGACCGTGCTGTAATTGAAGCATATGATGTCTGGCACGAAAAAAAGCTCTGTGGCAAAGTTTCAATGGGGGTCGTCCGCACAACCTATCTGATCGATGAACAGGGCGTAATTGTTCTTGCAAACAAGAACGTAAAAGCGGCAGAGGATGCCGAGCAGATGCTGGGGAAGCTCTAATGAGAATCATCTTATCCCCTACCAAAAAAATGAAGGAAGATCCCGATTCCCTGCCTTACAGCAACATTCCGGTCTTCCTAGATCGTACGGAGGAGATTCTATTCTGGCTCCGGCAGCAGGAACAATCGGATCTGCAAAAGCTTTGGGCCTGTAACGACGATATCGTACGGCAGAATATCGAACGGCTCAATTCGATGGACCTTCGGTCTCATCTGACACCGGCTATTCTTGCTTATGAGGGAATCGCATTTCAGTATATGGCGCCTGCGGTATTTGAAGATGCGCATCTCGATTATGTTCAGAACCATCTTCGGATTCTCTCCGGCTTTTACGGTGCTCTGAAGCCGCTTGACGGTGTGCGGGCATATCGGCTTGAAATGCAGTCGAAAGTTAAAATAGGCGGTCATAAAGATTTGTACAGCCTCTGGGGTGATGCTCTATATCAGGAAATTCATCCGGAAGACGGTGTTATTTTCAATCTGGCTTCAAAGGAATATTCAAAATCGATTGAAAAATATCTCTCCCCTTCCGACCGCTTTATTACTTGCAGTTTTGTCGAAAACGTAAAGGGAAAGCTTGTTCAGAAGGCAACCTTTTCCAAAATGGCCCGGGGAGAAATGGTCCGATTTCTGGCGGAAAACAGCGTGGACTCCCCCGAAGGTGCCAAGGATTTTAACCGTCTCGGCTTTCACTTCCGTGCGGAGCTTTCCACGGAAAAGGAATTCATTTTTGAGCGAACTGACATCCAATAACAGACAAACAGCCGCATATTCTGCGGCTGTTTTGTAAGTAAAACCCGGCACTTTGAAATGCAAAGTGCCGGGTTTTTATCGTTGATTACTTGACCGTAACGGAAGTAATATGGGGATTTACACCCTCATACCAGTACAGGAAGCCCTCCATATCGACAACATCGCCGATTTTCAGGTTCTTGACCGCATTGTACACGTCACTTGTCTTATCACACAGATAGGATTCTACGAGGAATGTATAGGTTTCACCGTTGACAGAAACCTTGAAATACAGATCGCTGCCATCCTCGCCGGAGCCGTCATAATTATACAGGAATGCGACATCATTTCCTGCATCATCCTTACCGGCGGACTCAACTGTCATATCCTTGAACGAGACAAACTCATTCTGATGCTCGATCAGCTCCTCTGTCCCAAGAAGTGCTGTCACATCCTGTGCCTCAGCAATGAAGCTGTCTGCCCCTTCAATGATCTCGAAGGCTGCATCCATAATCTCAACTTCACCTGCCCACTCGCCCTTAAAACCGGTTACACGAATCTTAGTTCCGGGAACGAGCTTAGCGTAGTCTTCCTCAGAGCAAGCCATGTCATACAGGAAATATGCACCATCGTGATCCTGTGCATAGACAGTTGCCTTATTTTCCCACCAAGACTGCTTTGCCTGAACATATGCCTCGATTGTAACCTCACTATCGAGGTCAGCCGCTGCATACTCTGCGTAGGACATCACTTTTGCATCATTCTTCGCTGCTTCCGTTGTTGCAGGAGCTTCTGTGGGAGCCTCAGTCGCAGCAGCGCTTGTCTCAGCATTGCCATTTGTACCGCAGGCCGCCAGCCCCATCACCAGCATTGCTGCCAGAAGCAGGGATGTCATTTTCTTCATATCAGTTCCTCCTAAATTTATATTTAAGATACTTCTATTGTACACAATCCGTAAAATAAATCAAGAGACGAAACCCCGGATTATTTCCCTTTCTTGTGCCATTTTTCGTGCAGAAGATACAGTAGAATCAAAACCCACGCAGCAGCCAGTGTGGACAAAAGCGCCACAGATGTCTTCGGTAGAGGCCCGAGATCTCTGGGCGCATCCCCCACATTTCCCGCCCCCTCCAGCTGATCCAGATGGTAAAGGGATGTAATATCCTCTTGAAGCGTCTTCATATACGCCTCATCCACCGCCTGATTACGGCGCACCGATTTCGCCACATTCTCAATCATTTGTCCGGCGGCGTTCCGCAGAGATGCCGAGCCGTTGAATACCGGTGTGACAAATGTATCCTCGGTATGATCCATTAGAAGCTTTGCTGCCTGAAGCTTGACATCATAGTGTAGCTCGTTATCTTCTCCACTGCGTGACAGATAGTCCTTGTAACTTGGATCATTCTGTGCCTTTGTTGTTACGGGGACATAACCTTCCGTCTGGGAATAGGCGATCTGAACATCGTTGCTCAAAAGGTACTGCGTAAAAAGCCAAGAAGCCAAAACTTCCTGAGGGTCCTGTTTGTTAAAAATACAGACAGAAGGCCCCTGAGAAATCATTTTCGGATTTTTGGGATCAAATTGGGGAACCGGACGAACCTCCGTCTCAAACTCCACAAATTTATCTGCGCTGATATCCGAAAGCGGCGCATAGGAGCCCATCCAAGTAGCTCCCGCAGTGGAATCCACCGCAAACAGGCACTGCCCCGCATTAAGGAAATTGGCAGGATAACTGGAAATCTTGAACGTGGAAAACGCACCGGTTTTTGTATGTTCCGCTACCGTATAGAGAATTTCTTTTGCTGTATCGTTAAAAATTCCTATTTTTCCGAAGGCATCAGAATATTCAGCACCTTTCTGCCGCAGCATCTGAATCATCATATTGTCCGTGGATTTATAAATGAACGGAATCAAAACCTTCTGTCCATTAAGCGTATAAATACCATTGGCATCTTGCTCCAAGGCTGCCTCGGATACTTCCCAGATATAGTCCCATGTCAGGATCTCCGGAATCTCATAGCCCAGCTTTTCCACCAGCGTCTTATTGATATAGCAGCATTCCGTAGAACGCATGTAAGGCATCGCATAAGTCCGTCCCTCAATTTGACATTCCTGCATGAACTGAGGAATCATCTCCTCTTCTGTAGGTCCCTCGAAACGAAGCTCACTTCCGCCCAAGCCATAGCTTGGATGTGCGATCATCCGGTCCAGGGGAATCACCGTATTTTCTCCGGTCAGATAAGTTGCAATATGGTCCGGATAGGTGATACAGACATTCGGCGTTGTCTGAGTCGAAATATTGGTGATGACATCATTATAGATTTTCCCATAGTCTGTATAAAGCCTCAGATTGACCTTAATATTGGGATAAAGCCTTTCAAAATCCTGAATTGCACGCTCATAGATTTCTGTCTGGGTCTTGTTTGTATCGTTCTTTGCCCAGAAAGAAATCTCATAATTACGGGATGTATCAAACTCCTGCGGAATTTCAAAGGTATTCATCTCGCGGGTTCCATGGCAGCCCGTCAACGCCAGTGCTATTCCCACCGCAGCAGCAAATGACGTGAATCTTCGTATTTTCATCCCTTGGTCCCCCCTCTGGAAACACCTTCCATAATCTTTTTATGGAACAGAAGAAACAAAACAATCAGCGGTACCGAAATTACTACCACAGCAGCCATCATCGCTGGGATATTCTCCCGTCCAAATCCGTTTTCCCGAATGGACTGGATGCCATTGGAAACCAGAAAATACGCCTCTTCATCGGTAACCAGCCTCGGCCAGACATAGGAATTCCAACACTCAATAACCTTCAGAATTGTAATTGTAATCAAGGTCGGTCTGCAAATCGGAATCATCACCCTGCACAGATATTTGAAATCTGAAGTACCGTCAACCTTTGCTGCATAATAAAGCTCATCCGGAATCTGCGCGAAATTCTCCCGCAGAAGATAGATATAAAATACAGAAGTGACTGATGGTAGAATCAGACCTGTAAATGAATTCCGCAGATCAAGATCTGTTACTGTTACATAGTTCGTGATCACAACCAATTCCGTGGGAATCATCATCAGGGACAGGAAAATGGTAAATGCCAGATCTTTTCCCCTGAAGTTCAGCCGTGCAAAGGCGAAAGCCGCCAGTACCGTCACAATCAGCATCAGCGCCGTGGTCACGACCGTAAAAATGATCGTATTTCCAAAATACCGTCCCAGCGGCACTGCTGTGAACGCCTCCTTGTAATTTTCTGTTGTAGGCGACAACGTATATAGTGCCGGGATATGTTCTGAATTATAGGCGCCATAGCTCTTTACCGAAGTCAGCACCATCCAATAAAACGGAAACAGCACCATCAGCGCCCAAAAGGTCAGCAGCACATAGGTGACCACTTTCCAGACTTTTTTGCGGTGCTCGGATGTCTTCTCGATTTTCTGATAATCAATCTGATGTCCCATATTCTCCCCCCCTAGTAATGCACATACTTGCGGCTCACAAGCAAATTGATGCAGGTTATTGTCAATACAATTGCAAATAAAATCATCGCAGCTGCCGACGCATAGGACGGGTAACCACCGCTGCTGCCATAAAGCATATCATAAACATAACCTACAATGGTATTCATTTCCGCCGCATTGAGATCTGTACCAAACAGTGCGACTGCGTCACTATAAGCTTTAAACGCTCCAATGAAGCCCGTAATTACCAAATAAAAGATAGAGGGTGAAATCATTGGAAGTGTAATTCTCGTAAACATTCGCAGCCGTGAGGTTCCATCCACCCGAGCGGCCTGATAGTAGGTATCGTTCACAGATGCGAGCGCACTGGTCAAAATCAGGATTTTAAAGGGCAGAACAACCCAAATTGTGTAGAAGCACAACACAAACATTTTCGCCCAGTATGGACCTTCAATAAAGTCAATCGAAGTTCCACCGAACCAGCTGATGATGAGATTGACAAGACCATCGGTATAGGGTGTCTTCTGAAACAGGATCATAAATACAAGACCGACTGCCAGTGTGTTTGTAACATAAGGGAGAAAATAAATGGTCTGATAGAGATTTCTCAGTTTTTCAATGGAACTCAATCCAATCGAAATCAGCAGCGCGATGCCCGTCGAAAGAGGAACTGTCACCATCACCAGCAGAAATGTATTTTGAACCGCCTGCATAAAATATGGATCATGGAGAACATACGAATAGTTGTAACCGCCTACACCAAAAAACGTCTGCGACGCAAAATTATATCCCTCTTCCATCGAATAAATCAGCACATCTATGAGTGGATATACCATAAATACTCCGAGAAATACCATGGCCGGCAAAAGATACAGCCACCCTTTTCGATTATTTTGTTCCATTAACCACTACCTCCATTCAGAAGACGGTACTGCCTTCCGATTTTAACCAGGGATACATCTCGCTTTCGATGTATCATTTTCCCCATAAATTTTCTGCTTTCTTTCATTTGCTCGAATGGAAATTCTCTTCCGAAATACCGATATTATTATAGTAATACTTTCCCTTCATTGCAAGCAGGGAATTCAAAGGAATCACCAGAGCTTCTCCCCATCTTGCGCCAGCAGAAATCAGCAAAATAACTAAAATATATAAAATTATTTGAAAAATACTTGACAAATTGATTCAAAACTGTTATCTTGTCCTTGACAAAAAGACATTTACGGACTTTGTTTCCGATTTTTGTATTTCACAGGAGGACAATTATGAAACAGTACATGGACGCTATTGTCAAACCTGTTGCAGGCCCCGGCCTGGAGCTGCGTCAGGTTCCCGTTCCCACTCCCGGTCCCGGTGAGGTCCTGATTAAGGTTCACAAAACCGCAATCTGCGGCACCGACGTGCATATTTACAACTGGGATCCTTGGGCTCGTGAGCATATTAAGGCTCCCATGACCATCGGTCATGAGTATGTCGGTGAGATTGCCGAGCTTGGTGCCGGTGTTACCAGCTTCAAGGTCGGTCAGCGTGTTTCCGGCGAGGGTCACATCACCTGCCATCACTGCCGCAACTGCCACAATGGCAACATCCAGTGGTGCAAGGATACCATGGGTGTCGGTGTTGACCGCGACGGTGCTTTCGCAGAGTACGTCTGCATCCCCGAAACCAATGTAATCACCATTGATGAGAGCTTGGACGAGGATATTGTTTCCTTCTTCGACGCATTCGGCAATGCTACCCATACCGCTTTGATGTTCCCCCTGATCGGTGAAGATGTTCTCATCACCGGTGCGGGTCCCATCGGCATTATCGCTGCCGGTATCTGCAAGTTCGCAGGGGCCCGCCGTGTTGTCATCACCGATCTTAACGACTACCGTCTGGAGCTTGCCAGAAAGATGGGTGTCGATGCAGCTGTCAATACTGCTCGTGAGGATCTCAATGAGGTCATGAAGCAGCAGGGTCTTATTGAAGGTTTCGATGTTGGTCTGGAAATGTCCGGCAACGGTGCTGCGCTGCAGCAGATGATCAACTCCATGCGCAACGGCGGCAAGATCTCCCTGCTGGGTATCAGCAATAAGCCGATCTCCATGGACATGAACACCATCATCACAAAGGGTCTGACCATGCAGGGCATTTACGGCCGTAAGATGGACAATTGGCATCAGATGAGCTATATGGTTCAGGGCGGCTTGGACCTGAGCCCCATTATCACGCACCGTTTCCACTACACCGATTTTGAGAAGGGCTTTGAAGCCATGAACTCCGGCTGCTCCGGCAAGGTCGTTTTGGACTGGACAACCAAGAAAGAAGGTTAATTCACCATGAAAACTGCATTAACTGCTATCTGTAACGAGCTTGATGCCATCCGGGAAGCCGGCACTTGGCGTGAAGAGCGCATTATCACCACCCCTCAGCGTTCCCGTATCGACACCACCGCCCGCGACGGTGTTGTCAACATGTGCGCAAATAACTACCTTGGTCTTTCCAATCGTCAGGAACTGATTGATGCTGCCAAAAACAGCTATGATAAGTGGGGCTTCGGTCTTTCCTCCGTTCGCTTTATCTGCGGTACACAGCAGATTCACAAGGATCTGGAAGCTAAGATTTCCAAGTTCTGCGGTATGGATGATGCGATCCTCTATTCCTCCTGCTTTGATGCCAACGGCGGCCTGTTTGAGACCCTGCTCGGACCGGAGGATGCTGTTATCTCTGATGAACTCAACCACGCTTCCATCATTGACGGCGTTCGTCTTTGCAAGGCAAAGCGTTTCCGTTACAAGAATAATAACATGGAAGATCTGCGCCGCTGCCTGACTGAGGCCAGAGAAGCCGGCTGCAAGAAAATTCTGATTGCTACCGACGGTGTCTTCTCTATGGACGGATATATCGCCGATCTGAAATCCATCTGCGATCTTGCTGATGAGTTCGACGCACTCGTAATGGTAGATGACAGCCACTCCGTCGGCTTCATGGGTGCGCATGGCCGCGGTACTGCTGAGTTCTGCGGTGTCATGGGTCGTGTTGATATTATCACCGGCACATTCGGCAAGGCTCTCGGCGGTGCTTCCGGCGGTTACACGGCTGCTCGTCAGTGCATCGTTGATCTGCTGCGTCAGCGCAGCCGCCCCTACCTGTTCTCCAACACCGTTGCTCCCGCCATCTGTGCAGCTACCATCCAGACTTTGGATATGCTGGAAGCTTCTACCGAGCTGAGAGACCGCGTTCATGAAAATGCCCGCTACTTCCGTGCAGGTATGGAGAAGCTCGGCTTTGACCTTCTGCCCGGTGAGCATCCCATTGTGCCCGTCATGCTGTATGATCCCAAGGTAGCCCATGAATTTGCGGCACGTATGCTGGAGAAGGGCGTCTACGTGGTTGCATTCTGCTACCCCGTTGTTCCCAAGGGAAAGGATCGTATCCGCACCCAGATTTCCGCCGGCCACACCAAGGAAGATCTTGATTTCGCAATCAAGTGTTTCGGTGAAGTCAAGCAGGAAATGGGCCTGTAATTATCACATAATAATGCGCATCCCCTCCGAAAAATCGGAGGGGATGCTTTTTATATTTTGATGAGTTGTTTTAAATATATCAAGAGAAGCTTTCGCAATTTCTCAGTAGATGTTCCTGCAAAATCTTGCATCTCCTAAAGGCATCATCTCAGCGTTTTCCTTTTCAACCGGCCTTCGGGAGTTCTTCCTCTTCCTCAAACGACTCCTGCTGTTGTTTGCAAATTCTTCGGTAATACCACACTCCTGCTCCGCTGATAAGAAGCGTCACTGCAAAAACAACTGCTGCCAGTGTGTAGTTAGCTTTTCCTGCCGCTCCACCGGAGATGGTTGAACCTACCACTGAGGGAATCCGCGCAACTGTCACAATCAAAAGCCACTGTTTCAGGGTCAGTTGCGTCAAGCCTGCAAAATAACTGAGGAAATCTTTGGGTGTTCCCGGAATCATCATCAGCACAAAAGCGATTACTTTCGTTTTCTGTGGATTCTTCAGAAATGCCATCTGCTTAATTTTATCACCGGGAAAATACACTTCAACCAGTTTTACACCAAAACGCCGTACCAGTAAAAACACAAGTGCGCTTCCGATAACAATTCCGATAAGCGTCAGGATTGTCCCTTCCACCGCTCCGAAGGCATAGCCTCCCATCAGCTCCAACGGCTCCCCCGGAATCATTGCCACAACCACCTGAAGTGCGACCATCGCTACAAAGAATACTTTCCCCCACATTCCATGGCTGTCCACCCATTCCCGAAACAATTCCGGCTGATCAGCCAAAGCAATCAAGGGTTTTCCCACAAACCAGCCTACCACAGCGCAGAACAGCAAAAAAACTACACAAGCTGCAAGCCATACAGCTTTGCGATGTCGGTCGTTCACGGGATCACCTCCTTCTTAGATTCACCTTTTAATCGTGAAAACATCATACCACATTTTCCTACAAATAATTCTTAATTTTTTCTAAAATATCCGGGGTGCCGTCTGACACCCCGGATCAATGCTATCTTCTCTTTGCCTGATCTTTTGCGATAAGCTTTTTCATTGCCTCAAATCCGACACGAATGGCACCCGATGTGTCTTCGGTCATGGGCATCGCAAGTCCAGCTTTTTCCCGTTCCTGATTCCAGATAACATGGAAGCAGCTGCCGATACGCACCCCCAGTGCGGATGCCACAACGAATAGGGCCGCCGATTCCATTTCGCTGGCCTTTACACCGAGGCGCTTCCAGCTCTCCCACTTCTGAAGCAGATCATAGGATACAGGGCTTTTCTCCGGGCTGTGCTGGCCGTAGAAAGAATCTTTGCACTGTACGACACCCGTATGAGTATCATAGCCCAAAGCCTCGCTGGCTTCCTTCAGCGCAGAGGCAATCTCAAAATCCGCAACCGCAGGGAATTCGATGGGCGCATATTCCAGACTGGTATGTTCAAAACGAATCGCCCCCGTAGCAACGACAACATCTCCCGGCTTCACCGCCAGATCAATGCCGCCGCAGGTACCGACGCGAATAAAGGTATCTGCACCGATTGCCGCCAGTTCTTCCATCGCAATGGCTGCTGAAGGTCCCCCAATTCCCGTAGAGCAAACTGAAACCTTCTCCCCCATCAACTCGCCGGTATAAATATTATACTCACGATTCATCCCAATATGCCGGGGATTATCAAAATGAGCGGCAATGGCCTCACAGCGGCCGGGATCTCCGGGCAAAAACACATATCGACCAACATCGCCTTCTTTGCAGCGAATGTGAAACTGCATTCCGATATCTTGCATATAGCTTCATCCTTTCGACAAAATAGATAAGTTCAGTATAGCACATGGGTTGTATTTTAGCAATCTTTTCCTTTTAATCAAAACAAGCTGACCTGACTGGTATCAGGAAGATTTCCAAATGCCCCCGCATCTTTCAGCATCTGAATGTGTGTCTTGGACACTTTCGGGCATGCCGCCTGCACTTCTTCGATAGAAATAAAGGTTTTTCCTTCTCTGCCATTCATCAGATCCCATGCAGCATTTTCACCAAGGCCTCCGATTGCAACAAACGGAGGAAGAATCTTACCATCCTCGATGAGAAACTTAATTGCATGACTCTTGTATAGATCAATCGGTGCAAACTCAAAACCACGGAGATAGAACTCATAGACAACCTCAAGGGTGGTCAGCAGATCTTCGTCCTTATTGGAAGCATCCTCATCCTCGTCTATTGCCTTGATATTCGCTTTTGCTGCTTCAAGACCACCTGTCATAAGAGCCGCATCAAATCCGCCCTTCTGGCTGCGGCGGTAAAAATAAGCTGCGTAGAATGCCAGTGGATGATATACCTTAAACCAAGCAATTCGGAATGCCATCATAACATATGCCACAGCGTGAGCCTTCGGGAAGAGGTATTTTACCTTTTTACAGGAACCGATATACCAATCCGGTACACCGGCCTGAATCATTTCTTCCTCTGCACCTTCCGGCAGTCCTCTGCCCTTTCGGACAGACTCCATGATTTTAAAGGAGCGCTTCTCAGGCATACCACAGGAGATCAGATAAAGCATGATATCATCTCGACAGCCGATTGTGGAGTCCACCGTGGCGGTCTTAGAAGTAATCAAATCCCGTGCATTTCCCAGCCAAACGTCTGTACCGTGGGTATAGCCGGAGATTCGCACAAGAAAGTCAAATTTCTCAGGCATGGTGTCCAGAAGAACCCCTCGCGTAAAGCGCGTATTGAATTCAGGAACGCCAACCGCACCCGTCGGCCCAAGGATCTTGTCGTCTTCATACCCGAGGACCTTACTGGAGGTAAAAATAGACATTGTTTTCTTATCGTCAAGGGGAATGGTCTTGGCGTCCACGCCCGTCATATCCTCCATCATACGGATCATTGTCGGATCATCATGTCCCAGCATATCCAGTTTCAGAAGATTTTCCTCCATGGAGTGGTATTCAAAATGCGTGGTAATCTGATCGGAATTCGGATCATCCGCCGGATGCTGAACCGGGCAGAAATCCCAGATCTCGTTTTCCTGGGGAATAACAACCAGGCCGCCGGGATGCTGTCCTGTTGTGCGCCGGACTCCGACACATCCTGCCGCCAGACGATTCTCTTCTGCACGGGACTCCTTGCGGCCACGTTCCGAGAGATATTTTTTGACATAACCGTAGGCGGTTTTCTCTGCTACCGTACCAACGGTTCCTGCACGGAAGACGTGGGACTTTCCGAACATCTCTATGCAGTACGCATGGGCCCTTGCCTGATATTCGCCTGAGAAATTCAGGTCAATGTCAGGCACCTTATCGCCGCCAAACCCAAGGAATGTCTCAAACGGAATATTAAACCCATCTTTCTCCAGCTGTGTTCCGCAAATGGGGCACACCGCATCCGGCAAGTCTGCGCCGCAATTATACTCCTTCGGCACATCCAGAATTGTATGCTTGCACTCCGGATTGGGACAGCGATAGTGAGGCGCAAAAGAGTTAACCTCTGTAATGCCCGAGAGAAATGCCACAATCGACGATCCGACAGAGCCACGAGAACCAACCAGATAGCCATGCTCCAGAGAATTCTGAACCAGTTTCTGGGCGGACATATAAATCACATCATAGTGGCAGCTGATGATATCATGCAGTTCTGTTTCAACACGCTTGGTAAAAACCTCCGGCGGATTTTCCCCATACAACCGATGGAATTTCCCGTAAACCAAGCGTTTCAGATCCTCCACCGAGTTTTCAATTTTCGGTGCAAACAGGTTGTGCGGCACCGGACGCAGTGTCTCGCATTGGTCTGCGATATCATTTGTATTCTTGACAACGATTTCGTATGCCTTTTCTGCCCCCAAATAAGAAAACTCTCGCAGCATATCGTCTGTTGTTCGGAAATAGAGGGGATTGGGTGCATCGCAGTCGTCAAATCCTTTGGTTGCAAGCAGAATATGACGGAAAATCTCATCCTCAGGATTTAGAAAATGGACATCTCCGGTCGCCACCACAGGTTTCCCCAGACGCTCGCCCAGAGCTACCACCGTCCGATTGAAATTCCGCAGCTCCTCTTCATCATGAACCAGTCCTTTGCGAAGCATAAAGGCATTATTGGCCAGAGGCTGCACTTCAAGAAAATCGTAAAATGAAGCAATACGCAGCAGTTCATCCTCGCTCTTATGGTCTATTACCGCTTGGAACAGTTCGCCCGCTTCACAGGCCGATCCGATGATTAACCCTTCCCGCATTGCCATCAATTCCGATTTTGGAATTCTTGGTACACGCTTGAAATACTCCAGATTGGACAGGGAGATGAGATGATAGAGATTCCGAAGTCCAACCTGATTTTTAGCAAAAATGATAATATGGCGCGCGTGACGATCTCCGATCCTATTTTTAGAACGAAGTTTTGGCATCTCCGGATTGATCTGCTGCACACGGCTGACCCCAAGTTCTTCCAGACGGGAAATCAATCGGTCAAAAATCAATCCACAGGTCATTGCGTCGTCGGCTGCTCTGTGATGATTGAATTCCGGCAGACTCAGCGCATCCGCCACAATATTCAGTTTGAATTTATTGAGATTTGGAAGGAGATTCTGAGATAGAATCAGAGTATCAATCGAGGTCGGAGCAAACGGGAGATTCTGCCGCTTTGCCGCTTCCCGAATAAATCCGGTATCAAAATCCGCATTATGCGCAATCAGAGGACGTTCTCCGACAAATTCAAGGAATCGGGGCAGAACCTCTTCTATTTTCGGCGCTCCCACCAGCATTTCATCGGTAATACCCGTCAGATCAATAATTTTCCGCTCCAGCTTACGGCAGGGATCGACAAAGGTTTGGAAGCGATCGACTTCCTTCCCCTGCTTGAGGACAACAGCACCAATCTCGATAATCGTATCGTCTCTCGAAGACAGTCCGGTTGTCTCCAAGTCGAATGCCACAAACTCCTCGTCAAAATCAAAATCACGATTCCCGTGAACAACGATCCGATCGTCAACATCATTCACGTAATATCCTTCTACACCGTATAGGATCTTGATATTCTGATCGGTTCCGGCTACTTTTGCTTTGGAGGCGGCCTTCATTGCGTCTGGGAACGACTGCACGCAGCCATGGTCGGTAATTGCAATCGCCCGATGTCCCCATGCTGCGGCCTGTTTTACCACCGCAGCCGTCGGCGTCAGCGCATCCATATTACTCATCGTCGTATGAAGGTGCAGCTCCACACGTTTTCCATCCGGAGCCGTATCCATTCGCTTGGGCAGCGTTCCCAACATAATTGCATTGGGCCGCAGAACAAGCTCATCATCGTACTTGTTAATTGCCAAACGCCCTGTAACCTTCAATACGCTTCCCACCTGAATCGCATCAATCAGAGGCTTTGCCACCCGGTTATCCATAAACTGGTTAATGCGGATCGATCCTGTATAATCAGTCATATCAAAGGTAATCACCCAAGCATTGCTCTTTTTGATTTCTTTGTGATCGACTGCAAATACACGGCCCTCTACCGTTGCCACACCTTTTTCAAGGGAGACGTCCTTCATGGGCATAACTGGGAATTTAAACGGTTTTCCGTAGATGGTATCACTGGAGACAGACGCTGCCTGTGTTTTCTTCTCCGGCTCACGGGCCGCTCCCATCGGATTTTTGCTGATCATCTCTGTCCGCATCGCTTCCATGGCGTCAAACAGTTCCTGCCCCTGAAGATCCTGATGTGATTCAATTGTTATATCAATTTCTTCTCCACAGATATGTTTCAGTCTTCGGCATACATTCGCCCGACACTCTTCAATTGTCTGCTTACCATTAGCCCGCAAATCAATGTGCAGTTCCGTTCCGTTCCAAGTATATTTACAGCCGGCGAGAACCCCCTTTGCCATGGAATTTTCGTCCACAAAAATCTGTGTCAGCTCATCTGACTCCATCTTCTGAAGCTGTTTTAGCGGATAGTGGAGATTCAGGTGCAGTTCATTCAGTCCATAAAGAAATGTAATCCTATCGCTGATTGCTTTCCACTGATGGTCGCTTATATACGCGCCGCAGTCCACCTCAACACCGATGATCCCCTTCCCTGGATCAAGCTCCGCATGGCGCACAATCACCTTCTCCAATAAAATCCTATCATTCGGCTGTGGCTGATAACGGGCGAATACATCCAAAAATGTAATTTGCTTCTCCATAATACCTCTTTCTGTGAAAAAAGTCTCTCATACGACTGCGCCGCATGAGAGACTTTGCATGTAACAGCTGATTACAGCGCTTCGATTCGCTTCAGCAGTGCGGGCAGCAGCTCGTCATAGGGCAGCTTTTCTACCTGCTCTCCCTTTTCAAATATCATCCCCCAGCCATCTCCGCCGGCAATTCCGATATCAGCCTCTCTGGCCTCACCGGGGCCGTTAACAACACACCCCATCACCGCAACGGTTATCGGCTTCTCGCAATCCTTCAGCGCTTCATCCACCTGATTGACAAGTCCAATCAGATCGATTCTGGTTCTACCGCAAGTCGGGCAGGAGATAATATTGACCCCCTCTTTTCGCAGTCCGGCTGCCTTGAGGATATCCTTGGCTGCGTAGACTTCATTGACAGGATCTGCCGTCAGACTAACACGAACCGTATCTCCAATACCATCCATCAAAAGTGCACCGATTCCCATTGCGGATTTCATCAGACCCATGCGCTCGGGGCCCGTTTCTGTCACGCCAATGTGCAAAGGATAATCGCACTTGCTGCGGAACAGACGACATGCCTCCACCATTCTGGGAACTGTGGAGGATTTCATGGAGACACAGGTATCATAAAAACCATATTTCTCCAACAGTTCCAGGTGAGAAAAAGCACTCTCAACCAGAGCTTCCGCCGTAGGATGTCCGTATTTTTCCAACAACTTCTTATCGAGGCTTCCGCCATTGACGCCAATACGGATGGGGATATGGCGGTCTTTGCACACATCGACAACCGCCTTTACCCGATCCTCTCCGCCGATATTGCCGGGGTTAATCCGAATTTTGCTGGCGCCGCCCTCTGCGGCCGCAATTGCCAGTTTATAATCAAAATGAATATCAGCCACCAGCGGCAGAGGACTTTCCTTGGCAATCTCCGAAAATCCGCGGGCAGCTTCCATATTCGGAACAGCCAGACGGACAATCTGGCATCCGGCATCCTTTAGCTGCCGAATTTGCTCCAGCGATCCCCCTACATCGGTTGTTTTCGTATTCAGCATGGACTGAATCACCACAGGAGCACCACCGCCGATGCAAACATTTCCGACCTTAATCTGTCTCGTCATTTCATTCACCTTCTGAAAATGTTAAAGATATCCTTGAATGTCACCAATGCCATCAAGGTCAGCAGGACCAGCATACCTGCCGTATGAAGAAAATTCTCGTATTTGGGATCAATTTTTTTGTGGGTCAAACCTTCGTAGGCTGCCGTCAGAATCACGCATACAGCCCGGCCTCCATCAAGCGCAGGAATCGGAAGCAGATTCATAACTGCCAGATTCACTGCAATAAATCCGCAGAAATACAGTATGTTTATCAGCGCAGCCGCAGTAGAGGGCGATTGTTCCGCCGTATTGGTCATCGTCTGAACGATCATCACAGGCCCGCCCAAATCCTTAAAGCCTACCGTCCCGTCAAACAGCATCTGCAAGCTGATCCGAACCATGCGCACGGTGTCAATCGTAGCGTTCCAGGCATACTTAAGACTGCCAAGGAATGTTCGCGGTGCAATCGACAGGCTCATGCCGTAAAGCTCCTGGGGCCCTGCCTCTGTCTGAACGAGTGTGCGCTCCATCACAAAGTCATCCAGCACAACCTTTTTCCCATCCCGAATGACTACGATATCGTGGGTTCCGGGATGATCCGACCGATTCAGTGCCAACAGCATGGAGATATTGGAACTTGTGTATATTCTCTCGCCGTCAATGCTGTAAATTTCATCGCCTGTTTGAAGACCATCCGGTCCTTGGATCGTATTGCCTTCATAAAACCCGGAAATCACAGGCTGTGGAAGATTTTCATACGGTGCCGTTGTTCCAAACAAAAACCAGAAGATCAAAAATCCTGCCAGAAAATTGACAGCGGCTCCGGCAACCAGAATAATCAGCTTTTTCCACCAGCATACCCGTGCAAACGCCCGGGGATTGTCTGACACTCCATCCTCTCCTTCCATCGCGCAATATCCGCCAATAGGGATCGTCCGGATGGAATAGAGCGTTTCCCCTATCTTTTTTTTGAAGATAGCAGGTCCCATAAACAGAGAAAACTCGTTCACCTGAACTCCGAAGAGCTTTGCGGTTGTAAAGTGTCCCAGCTCATGGATCAAAATCAGAAAGCTGAACATTAGGATTGCCAGTAAAATATACATAGAACGCCTCGCTTTTTCGTTTACTTTGTCCGCTGACGGACGTACTCCCGAGCTGCTGCATCCGCATCAAGGATCTGCTCGAGTGTGGGATTTGCCACAAACTCGACCGTCTCCATGGCGCCGGATACAAGCTCATAAATGTCATAAAAACCGATTTTATCATCCAGGAACATCGCCACCGCCTCTTCATTGGCGCCATTCATAACAGGGCAGGCTGTTCCACCCTGCTTTGCAGCCTCCAGTGCCAACCTCAGGCAGGGAAATGCCTCCAGATCCGGATGAGAGAATGTCAAAGGCTCCTGTGTCAGATCCAGCGGATCAACCGGACACGGCATTCGCTGTGGATACGTCAGCGCCAGCTGAATCGGAAGACGCATATCAGGTGAACCCATCTGTGCCATAACTGCGCCATCCACAAACTCTACCATAGAGTGAACAATGCTCTGACGATGAATCAGGACCTGAATCTGTTCAACAGGAACATGATAAAGGCGCATTGCTTCAATAACTTCCAAGCCTTTATTCATCAGCGTCGCACAGTCGATGGTAATTTTTGCGCCCATCTTCCAGTTCGGATGCTTTAGTGCATCAGCCTTAGTAACTGCTCGAAGTTCCTGAGGAGTCTTTCCGAAGAAAGGACCACCGGAGCAGGTCAGAATAATTTTTCGGACTTCCCGCTTATGCCGGCTCCCCATCAGACACTGGAAAATCGCCGAATGCTCCGAGTCAACCGGAATAATTTCTACACCTTCCTCTTGCGCCGCTGCCATTACAAGCTCTCCGGCACAGACCAATGTCTCCTTGTTTGCAAGACCAATTCTCTTATGCGCATGAATGGCAGCAAGTGTTGGCTTCAATCCTAACATACCGACCACCGCAGTAATCACGCAGTCCGCCTCTTCCATCGTTGCGGCCTCTATGAGACCCTGCTCACCATAGCGGATGCGGATATCCAAGTCAGAAATCTTTTCAGCCAGCTGTTCTGCTGCCTGTTCCGTTGCCATAACCGCAAGCTTCGGGCGAAATGCACGGCATTGCTCAGCCATTCGCTCAACGGAGGTTCCTGCTGTCAGCGCCGTGACCCGAACACCATCCATCCGAGAAATTACATCCAGAGTCTGGCGGCCGATCGATCCGGTAGACCCCAGAATACTGATATTTTTCATCATATTAGTTCACCACCAAAGGAAGCAGCAGAACCAGTGCCTCTGCCAAAGGTCCTACTACCATCATAGAGTCAAAACGGTCCAAAATTCCTCCGTGTCCGGGGATGAGGGTTCCGTAATCTTTGATTCCGGTCTGTCGCTTAATCACCGAGAAGCAGAGGTCTCCGAAAACGGATCCGCATGCTGCGGCAATCCCATAGACAATTGCATAGAGATAATTGACCGTCAAATGAAATCCTGCATTCAAAATGAATGTATACAGCAGCATCCCCAGAATTGCGCTCACTGCACCGCCCACGACGCCTTCCACCGTTTTTTTAGGGCTGATAACAGGAGCGAGCTTATGTTTTCCGAAGGCTCTTCCGGCAAAATACGCACCACTGTCCGGCATAAATGCCATAACAAACGGAATGATGATGTAGTATCTGCCGAGGCGCATTGTATGGATTCGTACAAGACTTGTCAACAGATAAGGCACAATCAGAGCCGCCACAAGACACATGGCAATTTTCGGAAAGGTCAGCTTTACATGGGATGCCATCATCTCTCCGAAATATGCTGCAAACACCGCCAGTACCAGCAGTGTCCCCCAAGCCCGATTCTGTCCGGCAAAACTCCAGATGGATACCAGAAATGCGGATACTGCCGCATAGGCTACCAGTCTCGGATGCTGTACAAGCTTCGTCTGAAACAGCATTTCATAAGCTGCCAGAGCTGCCGCCAACCCAAACAAGATGGCAGTCCAGACCTTCGGCAAAGCCAATACGACAATCAACAGCAGCGGCAGCAGCGCCACTGATGCAAGAACACGGGTTTTCATAAAATTATACGCCTCCAAATCGGCGATTGCGCCGGTGATATTCTGCAATGGCCGCATCCAGATCCTTTTCCCCAAAATCCGGCCACAATACATCCATAAATACAAATTCTGAGTAAGCCGACTGCCACAGCAAGAAATTGCTGGTGCGCATTTCGCCGGAAGGACGAATAATCAGCTCCGGGTCGGGGACCTCCGCAGAATAGAGGTACTTTCCAAATGCCTCCTCCGTCAGCTCCTGAGGTTGACGCTTTCCATCCGCCACCTCCTGTGCAAACGCACGGGCGGCCCGGACAATTTCATCCCTACCGCCATAGTTGAGGCAGAAATTCACCTGAACCTCATGATACTGTGAAGAGATCTGCTCTGCCTTCCGGCACAGCTCCTGAAGCTCCGGACTGAGGCGTGTCAGATCCCCAAAGAATCGGAATCGGACATGGTTTTTCTCCATATCCTGAAGCGCCTCCAGCAGATAGGAATGCAGCAGCTTCATAATGCCGGAAACCTCTTCCTGAGAACGCCTCCAATTTTCGGTGGAAAAAGCATATACTGTCAGATATTCCACGCCAAGCGTTCTGCAGTAATTTGCGATACGGCGGAAGGTCTCTGCACCGGCTGCATGGCCGGCGGTTCGGGGAAGCGCACGTTTTTTTGCCCAGCGTCCATTTCCGTCCATAATAATGGCAATATGACGCGGTGCGGGCAGTTTTTCTTTTTCCTGTTTCTGATTTCCAAATAAACCCATAATCATTCACCTAAAAGTAATGACAAGGGGCGCTCTCGCGCCCCTTGTATCGAAGCGATTAGATCGCCATCAGTTCCTTTTCCTTGGCAGCGAGCGCATCGTCAACCTTCTTGATATTCTTGTCAAGCAGATCCTGCAGATCCTTTTCAGCCTTCTTCTGGTCATCCTCTGTAATCTCAGAGTTCTTCTTCAGCTTCTTGACATAGTCCATACCTTCACGACGGATATTGCGCATTGCAACTTTGCCATCCTCTGCATATTTCTTAACCTGCTTGCTCAGCTCCTTACGGCGCTCCTCTGTCAACTGGGGGAACACAAGACGGATCACACGACCGTCATTCTGGGGGTTAATGCCCAGATCGGACATCTGAATTGCCTTCTGGATATCCTTGAGGATCTTGGTATCCCAAGGAGTGATTACCAGAGTACGTGCATCGGGGGAAGAAATGGATGCCACGCCGTTGAGGGGTGTCTCGGAACCATAGTATTCTACACTGATACGATCCAGAACCTTTGCATTGGCACGGCCTGCACGCACAGCTCCGAAGTTCTCCTGAAGAACATCCAGTGTCTTCTCCATCTTTCTCTCATACTCTTTAAAATCGACGCTCATAATTAGTCCTCCTTCACAATGGTGCCGACCTGCTCACCGCAGATCACGCGAATAATATTCTTGGGGTCTTTCAGGGCAAAGCAGGCCAGGGTCATGTGATTATCCATAGCCAGAGTCATTGCAGTCGTATCGGTAGCCTTCAGATGACGGGCAAGCACCTCGTCATAGGTCAGGAAATCGAATTTCACCGCGGTAGGATCCACATTGGGATCTGCGGAATAAATGCCGTCAACATTCTTTGCCATCAGCACGCAGTCTGCCTCAATCTCCACGCCGCGCAGAACTGCACCGGTATCGGTGGAGAAATAAGGATTTCCGGTTCCGCAGGAGAAAAATACAACCTTTCCCTCATTTAAGTAACGGTCTGCCAGATCCCGAGTAAAATACTCACAGAATTTCGGCATATTCACTGCGGAAAGCACCCGAGCAGGAACTCCCTTTTTTTCCAGAGCATCCGCCACAGCGATGCAGTTCATAACCGTCGCAAGCATTCCCATGGAATCCGCATGGCTGCGCTGCATTTTATCTGCGCCGTCTTTGACACCTCTCCAGAAATTACCGCCGCCAATGACAACACCAACCTGAACGCCCAGATCTACGCATTCCTTGATGGCGTCACAGACCTGACCGATAACTTCAAAATCAAGACCGCGATGTGCATCGCCGGCCAGAGCTTCGCCGCTGACCTTCAATAGCACACGCTTAAATTGTACCTCAGACATTGGTACCACTCCTTTCTTATCCTTCCCTATTTTAATATAAACCAGCCAAATTGACAACCACAATTTCCAAAAATTACGAATTGTTTTTTGTTTTTTCATATTTACCAAATTTCCTTAGGGGGAAAAAACCATACTTCGGCGCTTTTCTTGTTGCAAAGGTGCCTTAAATAGTTTATAATGTATCCATTATGGAAAATCTCCCACAAAAGAGAGGATGTTTATATTATGGCTGAAATTACAGAAAGCAAAAATTTCATCCACACCTTCATCGAAGAAGATGTTGCCGAGGGCGGCCGTTTTGCCGGTCAGACCGTGCATACCCGTTTTCCCCCTGAACCCAACGGCTATCTGCACATCGGCCACTGCAAGGCACTCATTATTGACTTTGGAACCGCAGAAAAATTCGGTGGTATCTGTAATCTGCGTATGGATGACACCAACCCCACCAAAGAGGATGTCGAATTCGTCGAGGCAATTCAGGAAGATATTCACTGGCTGGGCTTTGACTGGGACGATCGATTCTTCTATGGCTCAGATTATTTTGAAAAAGACTACGAATTCGCTGTTGAGCTGATAAAAAAAGGTCTTGCATATGTCTGCGAACTGACCCCTGAGCAGTTCAAGGAATACCGTGGTGATCTCAATACCCCTGCCACGTCCCCCTATCGTGACCGTCCCATCGAGGAAAGTCTGGATCTGTTTGAGCGGATGCGAAACGGCGAATTTGAAGATAACGCTATGACGCTTCGAGCCAAAATTGATCTGGCATCCGGAAATTTCAATATGCGTGACCCCGTTATCTACCGTATCCGGCATATGCACCATCATCGTCAGGGAGACAAGTGGTGTATTTATCCCATGTACGATTTTGCCCATCCGATTCAGGATGCTCTCGAGGGGATTACGCACTCTCTGTGTTCTCTGGAGTTTGAAAACCACAGACCTCTTTATAACTGGGTATGCGAGAACGTCTCTGTTCCGCACCACCCTCGCCAGATTGAGTTTGCACGTCTCGGCATTGACCATACGGTTCTTTCCAAGCGCAAGCTTCGTGCGCTTGTTGAAGAAGGCCGTGTCTCCGGATGGGATGACCCCAGAATGCCGACCCTGTGCGGACTGCGCCGCCGTGGCTACACCCCCGCCGCCATCCGCAATTTCTGTGATCGTGTCGGTGTTGCCAAGTCTCCGAACACCATCGAGTTTGGTTTCTTGGAGTATTGCCTGCGTGAAGACCTTAACGAAACCGCACAGCGTGTCATGGCCGTGCTGAAGCCTATCAAACTTACAATCACAAACTATCCAGAGGGGCAGAGCGAAACATTCCGTGTTGAAAACAACCCCAATCATCCCGAGGACGGCACCCGTGAAGTGACGTTCTCCCGTGACCTCTGGATTGAGGCAGATGACTTCCTTGCTCAGCCTGTTCCCAAGTATAAAAGACTGTACCCCAATGGGCCTGAGTGCCGCCTGAAAGGCACCTATGTCATTCAGTGCACGGGCTGTGTAACCGATGAAAACGGCAATGTCACAGAAGTTCTGGCCACCTATGACCCCAACTCCAAGGGCGGTGATCCTTCTGACGGACGCAAGATCAAAGGCGCTACCATTCACTGGGTCGATGCAAACAATTGCTGCGAAGCCGAAGTTCGCCAGTATTCCAACCTGTTTGACGATCCCGATCCCGATGCTGCCGGCAAGGATTTTATGGCCTGCCTGAATCCCAATTCTTTGGAAGTTCTCAATGGTTGTAAAGTAGAAAAGAGTCTCGCAAATGCCAAGGCACCTGCTTCCTATCAGTTCATGCGTCTCGGCTATTTCTGCCCCGACTCCAAAGACTGCAGCCCCGAACATCTGGTGTTCAACCGCAGCGTCAGCTTGAAAGACAGCTTTAAGCCTCAGAAATAAAACGACCCGGGTCGCTTCGATATGAAGTGACCCGGGTTTCTTCTGCATTGTCTTTTTCTAAAGTACTTGACCTAGTTAGAAAATGGACCCATTCTCTTGAAACACCCCAATGGTTTAACTGAACAGATCCGTAGGGGGCTTATGTACTTACCGGAAGGATTCTTCATACTCCATCATCTTCGTCAAGATGACAGCCGCTTCCCCCCGGGTGGTGTTTCCCTTGGGCCTGAAGTTCAAGCTGTCACCGCCAACGATTCCGGCAGAGGTTAGCGCATCCACGCTTGGCAAGGCCCAACTGGTAATTTTATCATAATCTCTGTATCGTTCCCTGCTGGACGTTCCTTCAGGAAGTCCGTGACCGCGGCTGCAAAGGAAATCATCGAGGATCTTGCAAAGCTCCTGACGGGTCACGTAGCTGTTTGGACTAAACTGAGCAGAGACAAATTCGCTGAGAATCTGGTTTCGGTATGCCCACTCGGCAGCCTCAGCATAATACGCATCCGATGACACGTCTGTATAGTCGCTTGTCTTCTCCCAGCCCTCCCCGAGAGAATCTCCGCTGTAAGAATACAGCATAGACACCAGCATTGCCCGGGTTATTTTCTCCTCTGGTGCAAATTTATAATCTCCGATTCCTGCCATAATTCCTTTCGAAACCATACGGTCTATAGCAGGAAAATACCACGCCTGAGGTGATACATCCGCATAGAGTTTACCATTTGCCGCAACATACATCTGAAGCTCAGAACTCATTTTATAGAATTCTCCGCCGCTGACCGCTCGAATAACACAATTCTCGGTAATTTCTACAGGCTCCGTATAAGTTGTTCCGTAAACAGCAGGATCGGAGCCATCCAGCGTGTAGTAAATACTCGCATCCTCCGGAGTTGCAGAAAGCGTCATCGTCATTTGATCCACAGAAATGGTTGGAATCGACGCGGTTGCCTCTCCGGGAGACATGGATACGACTTCCGAGCGGCTTCCATTGAGCTTATAAGCTGCCACCGCATGGATGTCGCACGGATATGTGACAGAAAAAGGCCCTTCATAGCGTGTGCTCTGCTCATTGGGAATAGAGCCATCGGTCGTATAATAAATCGGTGCATCCGTGTCTGCGGAGATTGTAATTTCCATCGCACCATTGGCTGCCGAATAACTAATCTCAGGCTTTGGAATTGGTCCATAGTCGGTGCCGTTATTGGGGCAGTCAAAATACCGCTTTCCCGGTTCCAGCGCAACGCCTCTGCGTCGGAACAATTCGCTGACCGTCACAAATTCATATCCCTGAGCCATCAGATCATCCACAGCCGCCAACGCTCCGGGGATTGAGGTTGCGTGAATATCATGAACCAAAATAATGGCACCATCATAGGAATTTTCCACAATGGCGCTGTGGACATGATCCGCATCCCGATATTTCCAATCCTCCGGATCTACCGACCAAAAAATCAAAGGATATTGAATCAGCGAACGCACATGCTCATTGGTGCTGCCATAGGGTGGACGGAACAGATAATCGGAATCTGTCCCGCAGATCTTGTTCAGCACCGCCAGACTGTCATCCACCTGACCGACAACCCCGCTGTCATCCAATTTCACAAGATTGGCATGATCCCAGCTGTGACTTGCGATTTCATGACCTTCATCGTACGCTCGCCGAAGCACATCCGGATAATAGCTGGCATTCTGTCCCAGTGTAAACAACGTAACCTTGACATTTCGTTCTTTGAGTCCATCCAGCAGAGCCGCCGTATTGGATTTGTGAGGTCCGTCATCAAAGGTCAAAGCAATCAATTTATCTCCTTGTGCTGCACTGGCACCCAGCGGAAGCACCGTAAAAGCCATCACGATCATCAGCAAAAATGACAAAATTCGCTTCATAATGGACACCCCTTCTCTATCTATTTTATTTGCTTATTTTATCATTTTATTCAGTGAATTTCCACAATAGTTTTTAAATTAAGATCTTAAAAACTGATAACTGAAAAATAACCTCCGGACGAATTCGGCCGGAGGTATGTGTTAGCCAATCCCAGGAAGGCCAAAGCTCACCGCTATGGCATTATCCACCTGCGACATTTGTGAGTCATCCAGTCGGCCCATATGCTCTTTCAGCCGGCGCTTATCGATGGTTCGGATCTGTTCTAGCAGAATTACTGAGTCCTTGCTCAGTCCAACGCTTCCGCCCGCAATGTTGATGTGGGTAGGAAGACGGGCTTTTCCGGTCTGACTGGTAATGGCTGCGGCAATCACCGTGGGAGAATGGCGATTCCCTGTATCATTCTGCACAATCAAAACCGGACGAGTTCCTCCCTGTTCACTTCCGACAACCGGGCTCAGATCCGCGTAAAAAATATCTCCCCGTTTTACACTGCTGTCCATAATCGTTCACGCTCCGTGGAAAATCTTGCCGGCGCTACGATTTTCTATGTAACGCGGCTGTATCTATTGTCCCACGTCCATAGAAAAATATACGGCGCTGCATTCGATTTATCCTATGCAGCTTCATCGGATTTCTGTACAAAGGTAAAATCTTCGATTTCCATCGTCAGATTTCTTCTCCCTTTCCAGCTGATCTCCGCCGCATACGGTTTAAGATCCTTCAGCCAGATTTCTGCTTCCAGCGCATCATCCGCATAGCTGTCATGCAAACTCAGATGCAGATCCTCCTCCGAATCATAGGCAATAAGATTGCCGCTTGCCAGTGCCTTCATCATCACCCATGGGCCGCTGATAGGACTGAGGCGGTTGTCCGCCATCAGTGGCAGGGCAAGTACCGTTTCGTCGAAATCCAGCGTCCCATCTGTTCCGGATACGCTCCCCCGGATACCGGAAATTTCCTCCGGCTGCGTCACGCAAAACTGAAGTGTCCCTTCAGGATTCCATGTACAATCCACCGAAAACCGCTCCTGCGTATCTATGTAGTCCGCTGTGATTTCCACTGAAAAACTGCATTGTCTGCTCAGCACACTGCTCCGAATCTCCATCGCCTGTTCCTTTCCACGGTCTGTCCCTGCGCATCCTGTCAAGCACAAGATCAGCAGCACCGCCGCAAGTTTTTTCACTCCATCCCCGCCTTATTTGAGTAGTCGGGGCAGACATTCCACCATATCACTCGGCAGCATTCCCCGCTGCCCGATTTCCGCTGCGCAGATGTCTCCCGCTCTGCCATGAAACCAGGCTGCACATGCGGCAGCTTCAAGCGGCCGCATTCCCTGTCCGATCAAGCTTACAATGATGCCGGACAATACATCTCCGCTTCCTCCGACCGCCATGCCCGGGTTTCCAGAGCGATTGCAATAGCAGTCTGTACCATCCGTAATCAAAGTTCTGTGTCCTTTCCGCAAAAGAATACACCCAAGCGATCGGGCCAGTGTTATCGTCTGCTCCTCACGAGGCAAGTCGTCAGGCTTCAGCCGGACAAATTCTCCATCGTGGGGTGTCAAAATGGTGGGACTGGTTCTGTCCCGCAGAATATCTTTATGCTGCGAAACAAGAGTTATTCCATCGGCATCCAAAACTAGTGGGCATTTTGCTTCTTTCATCAAAAACTTCAATATTTTATCCGTGTCATTTCCGATCCCGCTACCACAGCCGAAAAGTACTGCATCCATTCTCGGAAGCAGCTTTTGAATGAACGGAATTGCGTCTGCGGACAGCATTCCTTCGCAGTCCGGCATCGGCATCACAACCGCCTCGGTTACTTTTATCGCTTCAATTGCGTATATGCTTTCCGGAACCGCCAGGTAACAGAGTCCGGCACCGCTGCGCAACGCTGCCGTAGCAGCCAATGCCGCTGCGCCGGTATACCCCCTGCTTCCGCAGAGCAGCAGAATTTTTCCATAGTCCCCTTTATGCGAATCATCCTTGCGTATCGGAAGCCGTGCCATTGCAGAGAAATCATCTAAATATCGAACCATATCTCCGTACCTCCTTTTTATCTATTGTACTCTCCCTGTCCTGCCGATACAAGTTTTTATTTTCCATCATAAAAAGAAAAAATATCTTGCAAACGCCCCTTGCAAAACAGGATATACCGTGCTATACTTTGTCTAACAATAGTGATCGGAGGCACAAAATGATGCGCCATACTCTGTTTGCAGCAGCATTTCGTTTTGGTTACTATTACTTTATGGACATAAGGTAATAGCGATTTGTGCTGCACAGAATTCCGTGAGACTGATATCAAAGTACTTGCACCGCACGAATCGATTCGTGCGGTGCTTTTTTTAGGAGGAAATAATATGATCGCCGTACTCAAACCCGGAACAACGCCCGAACAGACTGACCATCTCGTACAGTGGCTCAAAAATATGAACCTCGATGTACATATTTCCCAAGGCCGCGAAGTTACAATTCTTGGCCTGATCGGTGATACCAGCCGCGTGGACATGGATCTGCTTGGAAGTCTTGAGATTGTCGAATCCGTCAAGCGTGTTTCTGAGCCGTTTAAGCAGGTTAACCGGAAATTTCACCCTCAGGACTCCGTGATTGAAGTTGGAGATGTTAAAATCGGCGGCGGCCACTTTGCCATTATTGCAGGTCCATGTTCCGTTGAAACAGAAGACCAGATCATAGAAGTTGCACAGTCCGTAAAAGCATCCGGTGCCTCCATCCTTCGCGGAGGTGCATTCAAACCGCGCACCTCTCCTTATGCCTTCCAGGGACTCGGGGAAGACGGTCTGAAGCTTCTGCTGAAGGCAAAGCAAGCCACAGGGCTGCCCATCTGCACAGAGCTTATGAATCTTGTCCATTTGGATTTGTTTGCAGATGTTGACATCATTCAGATCGGTGCCCGGAATATGCAGAATTTCGACCTTTTGAAGGAAGTCGGCAAAACCAAGAAACCGATTCTGCTCAAACGCGGCCTTGCCAATACGCTGGAAGAATGGCTGATGAGCGCAGAATACATTATGAGTGAAGGCAATCAAAATGTCATTCTATGTGAGCGTGGCATCCGCACCTACGAAACCTTCACCCGTAACACACTGGATCTTGCCGCAGTGCCCTCTCTCCACGCATTGACACATCTCCCTGTCCTTGTAGACCCGAGTCATGCCACCGGAAAGGCTTGGCTGGTTCCTCCCATGGCCGTTGCCGCTACTGCTGCCGGTGCAGACGGCTTGATGATTGAGGTGCACAACGATCCTGCCCACGCTCTTTGTGATGGTGCTCAGTCACTGTCGCCTGAAAAGTTTGCAGAAGTCAGCAGAAAAGTTCAACGCATTCGGGAGGCCCTGAAATGAAAGTTGGAATTCTCGGATTAGGACTGATCGGTGGAAGCCTCGCCCGAGCCTATTCGATTGCAGGCCATAGTGTTTTTTCCTGTGAAAAAGATTCCCATATGCAATCTTTTGCACAGCTGTGCGGTGCAGTTGAAGGTGACTTGACCGATTATATCATTCCTCAGTGCGATTTGATTCTGCTGGCAATCTATCCGGAAGGATGCGCAAAGTGGCTGGAGACCCATGCCCACTTAATCCGACCTGAAACGCTTGTAATGGACTGCTGCGGTGTAAAGAAAACAGTTTGTGATCGCTGTTTCCCCATTGCAGAGCAGTACGGATTCACTTTCATCGGAGGACATCCCATGGCAGGCACTCATTTCTCCGGGTTTAAATATAGCCGTGCGGATCTGTTTCAGGGTGCCCCAATGGTGATGGTTCCTCCAAGGTTTGATGACATTGCACTACTAGATCGTGCAAAGCAGGTTCTTTCTCCCTGTGGATTTGGCTCCTTCTCCGTTACAAAGGCGGAAAACCATGATCGAATGATTGCCTTTACCAGCCAAATGCCTCACATCATAAGCAATGCCTTTATCAAATCTCCTACTGCACTGGAACACAAGGGCTTCTCCGCCGGAAGCTACAAAGATCTGACAAGAGTTGCGTGGCTGAATCCCCCGATGTGGGCAGAGCTTTTTCTTGAAAACAAAGAATTTGTTTTGCACGAGCTTTCCATTCTGCTCACTTCTCTTGAAGAATACCGAGATGCCATTGAACATTCCGACATGGATACCCTCGTTCGAATTTTGAACGACGGAAGAAAAAGAAAGGAAGAGGTTGACGGATGACAACGGTTGAAATTAACGCATCAAAATCTTATCAGGTAAAAATCGGTCACAGCCTACTGTCCCAGATCGGCGCAGAGATCAACAAACTGGGCTACGTTCGAAAAGTATGTATCGTCAGTGACTCTAACGTATGGCCTCTCTACGGTGAAAAAGTCCTCACCAGTCTTCTGAAAGCCGGTCTTCAGGCATGTTATTTCCTGATTCCTGCCGGAGAGGATAGCAAAAACGGAGCAAATTATCTGGATCTTCTGAATCATCTTGCCGAAAATCGGCTGACGAGAACAGACGTCATTGCAGCGTTAGGGGGCGGCGTTGTCGGAGATCTGGCAGGGTTTGCTGCCGCCACATTTCTGCGCGGAATCCGATTTGTCCAGATTCCCACAACACTGCTCGCAGCGGTGGATTCCTCTGTCGGCGGAAAAACTGCCATTGACCTTCCCTCCGGAAAAAATCTTGCCGGGGCTTTCTGTCAGCCAAGTATGGTTCTTTGTGACATCGATACCCTCAACTCCCTGCCGGAGGATGTATTCCGAGACGGCTGTGCGGAGATTATCAAAACGGCGATTTTATTTGATCCCAGTCTTTTTAAAACACTTTGTCAGGATACATTGGCCTTTGATCGAGAGAGTGTCATTGCCTGCTGTGTAACCCACAAACGGGATATTGTCAGAGCGGATGAGTTCGACCGTGGGGAACGTCAGAAGCTAAATCTCGGCCATACTGTCGGACATTGTGTGGAAACCCTCAGCAATTATACCCTGAGTCACGGAAAAAGTGTCGCAATCGGCACCGCAATCATTGCACGGGCCGCTGCCAAACTGGGGCTTTGCAGTCAGGAAACTGCCACAAAAATCCAATGGCTTCTGATGAACTTTGAATTGCCTACCACCACAACTCTATCTGCGAAAAATCTGGCCGCATGTGCCCGAACCGATAAAAAGCGCACCGGCACAACGATCAATCTGATTATTCCCAAAGAGATCGGCAGCTGCATCCTCTATCCTATCTCCATAAATGATATCGAATCTATAATTGAGGCAGGTCTTTGATATGGATATTACCATCTCTCCCCGGAAACTCTCCGGAACGATTCACGCAATCCCTTCCAAATCTCAGGCCCATAGATTGCTCATCTGCGCTGCCTTTGCTGACGGCCCTACCATGCTGAAATGCGCTTCCACAAATCGGGATATCGAAGCCACAGCTGACTGTCTCCGGGAACTAGGCTCCCAAATTTCTTACGAAGACGGCGTATATCGGATTTCTCCCATTAAAACTGTACCCGAACAGGCCGTTCTCAATTGCTGCGAGAGCGGTTCTACACTCCGGTTTTTGCTTCCGATTGTCGCTGCCTTGGGTGTTGAGACCACATTTCTGCTGGAAGGTCGCCTTCCGCAGCGGCCGCTTTCCCCTCTGTGGGAAGAAATGGAACGCATGGGCTGCACCCTCTGCCGTCCTACCGATCACACTGTTCGATGCCACGGAAAGCTTCGCCCAGGACTTTACCGTATCCGCGGAGATGTTTCCAGTCAATTTGTTACGGGGCTGCTTTTTGCACTATCGCTTCTGGAACAGGAGAGCCAGCTGGAACTGATCGGAAAGGTTGAATCTCTGCCGTATATCCATATGACACTGGCTGCCCTTCATCAATTTGGAGTCACCTGTTCTCTGGAAGAAAATCGTTTCCATATCAGGCCTGCCGTTTTTCATGCGCCTGACACTATTACGGTTGAAGGAGACTGGAGCAACGGTGCATTCTGGCTTGCAGCCAAAGCATTAGGTTCTCCTCTGACCATTCTTGGGCTTGACAGCACCTCAAAGCAAGGAGATCGGGCTGTTCTGGGCTGTCTGGAAAGCCTTCGGGAATTTCAGCAGATTGACGCTTCGGATATTCCGGATCTTGTTCCCATTCTGGCTGTGGCTGCTGGTGCAAAACACGGCGCTCGGTTTATCAACGCCGGACGCCTGCGGATCAAAGAATCAGATCGTCTCCAGACTGCCGCAAATCTGATCCAAAATCTCGGCGGTAAAGCTACTGTTACAGAAGATACCCTGCAAGTCGAGGGTACCGGTTATCTCGGTGGAACTGTGGATGCCGCCGGCGACCATCGCATTGCCATGGCTGCCGCCATTGCCGCCACTGTCTGCTCGCAGCCAGTCACAATCTGCGGTGCGGAAGCTGTCAGTAAATCCTATCCTGCCTTCTGGGCAGATTATAAACGATTAGGAGGAATTCTATGAGTTCTACATATGGGCAGATGCTGAAGCTGTCGATTTTCGGTCAATCTCACGGAGCCGCCATCGGCATGACGCTTGATGGCATTCCCGCAGGTCTTCCGGTCGATCTTGAAGCATTAACACAATTTCTCCGCCGTCGGGCCCCCGGCAGCAGTCTGCTTTCCACACCTCGCAAGGAAACGGACATGCCGGAATTTCTGGCCGGTCTTT
>JARIAT010000023.1 GCA_029257715.1 Faecousia sp.
ACGATATATAAAGTAGCCTTAAAAGTTCGTTTTTTTCGATTTTCAAAAAACGGTATTTTACAATAAACACAGAAATAAACACAGATGCGATTTTTGATCTTTTGAAAAGTACTCTAAAAGTTAGAAAAACACCGGATTTCTTACGAAATCCGGTGTTTTTATGGTTGCGGAGGCAGGACTCGAACCTACGACCTCCGGGTTATGAGCCCGACGAGCTTCCAACTGCTCTACTCCGCGATATTTTCTCTTGCACTCCCTGAGTGCCTTTATATAATAGCACCTCATTCTAGAAATGTCAAGCACTAATTTAAAAAATAAAATATAAATGATACAAGTAATCCCGGTGGAGTGGCTGCACCGTTCTGCATTTGCAGTAGAGAAGGTAGTCTGATTGCAAATATTTTGATTTCCTTTTTCAGAATCTATGATATAATACAAAAGACATTAGAAAATGGAGGAGATTTTTATGACTTTTTCTCAGATTCCCTATGAGCGTGTGGATACAGAAGCACTGAAACTCCGAATGAAGGAGCTTACGCAGGAGTTTCAGAATTCGGACTGCTTCGAGCAGGCGGAAAAGGTGTTCCTTGCCATGGAGAAAACCCGTGGAGAGACACTGGAAACCATGGTAACGGTCGCATCGATCCGCCGAGATATTGATACCCGTGACCGGTTCTATGAGGAAGAGATGGAATTCTACGATCAGGAGCTGCCCAATCTTCAGCCTTTGATTCAGAATTGGACCAATGCTCTACTGGAAAGTCCTTTTCGGATGCAGCTGGGAGAGAAGTACGGAGAGGTCCCATTTATCAATGCGGAAATTGCAGCAAAGGCATTCATTCCTGAGATGGTTGAGGACCTGCAAAAGGAGAACGATCTGTGCAGCCAGTATACCAAGCTGATTGCATCGGCCCAGATCCCATTCGATGGAAAAATGCTGACCCTTTCCCAGATGACCCCCTATAAGTGCAGTACGGATGATAAGCTCCGCCATGAGGCCTGGAAGGCGGAAGGCGAGTGGTTTGCGTCCAATGGTGCGCAGCTCGATCAGATTTACGATGAGATGGTGAAACTCCGTGACACCATGGGAAAGAAGCTCGGATTCCCCAATTATATTCAGCTGGGATACTATCGCATGACCCGAAACTGCTATGGCGTTGAGGATATTGAGAAATTCCGAAAGGCAGTGCAGAAGTATCTGGTTCCGCTGGCAAAGAAAATTTACATCCGGCAGGCAGAACGTATGGGTTATGAATTCCCAATGAGTTTTGCGGATAAGGGATTGGCATTCCGATCCGGCAATCCTAAGCCTGTTGGTTCGCCGCAGGAAATTCTGGCCAATGGAACAAAATTCTACTCGGAGCTAAGCTCTGAGACAAAGGAATTCTGGGATCATATGATCCATGATGAGATGATGGATGTCGAGAGCAAACCCGGAAAGGCTTCCGGAGGCTACTGTACCGGAATTTACGGCTGCCGCAGTCCCTTTATCTTTGCAAACTTCAACGGAACCGCAGGAGATGTGGAAGTAATTACACACGAAGCAGGTCATGCGTTTGCGTTTTATCTGAACCGCAACAGGGTCCCCTATGAATCTGCATGGCCCAGCATGGAGGCCTGCGAGGTACACTCGATGTCCATGGAATTCTTTGGTGAGGCTTGGGCAGATCTGTTTTTTGGAAAGGATGCACGGAAATTCCTCTATACGCACCTGTCTGATGCGCTGACCTTTATTCCCTATGGAACCATGGTTGACCATTTCCAGCACATTGTTTATGAGTATCCGGAATTTACACCCGAGGAGCGCCATCAGGCATGGAGAGAGCTGATGGGGATTTATATGCCGTGGGTTCGTCCGGATGATATCCCCTTCTATGGAGAAGGAAAAATGTGGCAGCGTCAGGGACATATCTATCAGTCCCCCTTCTATTATATTGATTACTGTCTGGCCCAGACAGTGGCACTGATGTTCTGGGAAAAGATTCAGGAGGATCCCAGAAAGGCATTCCAGCAGTATATGAAGTATACGAAACTTGGCGGAAGCCTGTTGTTCACGGATCTGCTGAAACAGGCTGGCCTGGAAAGTCCTTTCGAGGAGGCGTGTCTGCGCGGAATCTGCACAAAGGCCAACGAATTCCTGGAGCAGTTTGATCTGACTGGTATCGAATAAAAGGCTGCTGCCCTGAAATTACCTTAAAGCACCGAGAAATATGAAAAAAAGGAGTGTTCTGCCACAGCAGGACACTCCTTTTGATATAAAATTTCAGATGTTGAGAATATTTCTTGTGCAGATGCGGGCGTTATCCGGCTCTTGATTGCGCACTGCGATAAAAAGCTTTTCGTGAAGCGCGTCAATTTCCTCTGGGCTCATTGAAGTTTTCTCCTGCCGCTCTGCAATTTGACTTTCCGTATAAGATGAGACGGAAGTATAGAGTTCGATCAGAATCTTGTTGTGGCAGGCGTTGGCGATTGCTAAATGGAAATTCATATCGGCTTGAGAACTTTCCGGATGCGCCTGACGAAAGCGAAGCGCATCCTTAATGGCACACAGGTCGTCAATACTCCGCCGCTGGGCGGCGAGCTGGGAGATAGATACTTCCAGTGCATTACGGGCTTCCAGAATATCATCCAGAGACACCTTTTCATACTCCATGCTCATGCGGGCATGAAAGCGATTGTTAGACCGGACGTAAGTTCCATCGCCCTGCTTGACAACAAGAATTCCAGCAGAGGTCAGAGACTGGATGGCTTCCCGAAGGGTGTTTCGGCTGACGCTGAATATCTCTGTTAGTTCGGTTTCTGTGGGGATTTTGTCGCCGACAGCATAATGTCCATCTTCGATCATTTTCTCCAACTGATCTGCAACCTGTTTGGAAAGGGAGTATCGTTTTACAATTTTTTCAGTCATAATAGTTACCTCATCTATTTTAGAATGGCGGATGTACCCCGTCATGTGATGTTTTATTTTATTATACAATGTTCTGGCTGGAAAAGATAGTGATTTGCAATGGAGAAATTTCGTTTGCGATTGCGGAATCTCATCTTCATAACTGACAAATAAACTATATTAGCTGTAGGGTCATCTGGTAGAGACCTGAGGAAGTGGGATGATTACGGATGGCGTCTGACGTATTTCGGGGGTGTTCCGAAAAGCAAACCCCGTGGAAACCGACGGAATCCACGGGGAAAGGATAAAACTAGCGGATATTCAGTAGCTTTTTCCAGAGCGGACGGGGCTGGCTGTCCTTCATCAGACGGACGGTCTGCCGTAAGAGGGGATACCATTCATCCGGAGTTCTGGGGGAGGGGGCAGGCGTTAAAAGCCATTTGCAGGAGGGAAGGTGGGCAGAGCCGAACTGCTTCGCAAACTGCCTGTCTACACCGAGCGCGAGCGCAAAGGGTGCCAGTTCGTAATAGAACTCAGGATTACAGCGAAGAATTCTCTGCAACTCACTGGGCGGAGTGCTGCAAAGATATCGACGCAGACCGAGAATCCCTGTGCAGATTTGTTTGCCGCTTTCGGAACGTTTTCCGCCATAGGCTGCCATAAGTCCAGACAGAATGGCCCAGAACACCGCGATTGCACCGTAGACAATGGCATCGCAAAGGAGAGAGACCATCAAAACTGCGGCAGAAAGAATGCAGCTGACAAACAGATCCTGGCGGTTCCTAAGGTACATCCAAAACATTCCCTGCTGGATGTGCCAACAGCTGAAGGCAGCTGCAATTGCCATGACAACCATCCACAGAACCTTGATTTCAGGGGAAGAGGCATGAATGCAGTCACCGATGGCAATGCCGGCAAAGAGAACCGGAATACAGGCGAGAATCCGAAACAGCACGGGGCTGCCGCTTCGCGGCTGCAGCCCGGGGTTTCGGCGGCGGGAGCTAGCGGCAACCTGATGGCACATATGGGCGTATCGAGTAGAGGTTGCTTCAATCATAGGATGCTTCCGGGGAAACAAAATCGAAAAACATTTGCTTTCAAATGCACTGCGCTCGTTGCCCATTTCCATTTTCTTATGCAGAAAGATCCGGCTGCGTTTATCCACATGGATCTCGAGGTAACCCATCTGCGCCCACTGAATCACCATCATGCTCAGATCAGCATGGGCATGTACCAGATAGGACCCGATATTTCCAGCGGACAGCCCGACTGGAGGATTAGGGGTGCTGGTGACCCAGAAAGGCTTACGCCGCATGGTAATCAGCCAGTAAAGCAAAGCGAGTCCGACAAACAGGGCCATAGCCAAATGATCGAAAAAGAGCGTTTCACCGGATCGGGCAGCCAAAGGGAACATTCCCTCTGGGGTATATAACTTCATATAGAGCGTTTCGCTGTCCTTGAGCGGCTCGGTTGTGGATCCTGAGATTGTGGTGCCGGAGACGGAAAAACTCATACTTTTTTCGATGTCTTGTCCGTGGTAACCACTTAGAAATTCAGGTGTCTGATCGAATTCACCGGGCATGGTGATGGAGAATTGCAAACTTTCGACAGGATACTTAAATCCTGTCAGAATCGGGATGCTGACAAACTGTTTATTATCGTCATCCAATGAAATTACATTGTTTGCGACATATTGGATGGAGAGCGGAAATGTACCTGCCTGATTATTGAGATGTGTAAGTTTTATATGGGTGACATTTCCGACGGCGGTAAGACTTGCTCGTCCACCGTTAACAGAGACGGATGAGACATCGCTGCCCAACGGAAACGTCAGAGAATTTACCGGCGTATCCAGACGGATATTGAGAGAAAGGGAAATCTGACAGCTTCCCGTGGAATTTACGGCAGCGGTGGATGAATATGAGGCCGCGGCATTGTCTGCGAAGACAGTTGTGCTCAGCAGCAAGATGCAAAGAATGACCGCGATAATACGGCGCATGCCATCACCTCCTGAAAAATGGAAAAATTCGGAACCATAATCGTATCATACTCCAAGAGAAAAGGCAATGAAAAAACAAGAAAATCAGGATTCTGAGAGAATTCTGCCGCAAAGACCGTCTCGGAAACATGCGGTGATTTCAACAGGCAGCACTTGGTTGTGCAAATTGGAACCCTCTGCGTAGACACGAATGGAATTAGGCGCATGTCCGGTAAAGAAACCATCGCTTTCCTGTTCGAAAAGAATCTGCTGCCGGGTACCAATCAGACTGCGGCAGTAAGCTTCGTTCATTTCCCGTGCAACGGATATTGCAAGCTGGCTGCGATGCTCTTTGACGGCGTTTGAATGCTGACCGGGCATTTTGTCTGCGGGGGTACCGGGGCGGCGGGAGTAGGGGAAGATGTGCATATCCGCAAAATTGCATTTCCGGATAAATCGCAGGCTCTCCTCGAATTCTTCTTCAGTTTCTCCGGGGAATGCTACAATCATATCGGTAGTAATGGCGCAGCCGGGAAATGCCTGACGAAGAAGTACACAGCTTTCATAAAATCGGTCACACGTATATTTGCGCTTCATACGTGCAAGAACCGTATCACAACCGGACTGCATGGACAGATGAAAGTGGGGGCAAAGATTTTTCATACCGGAAAGCTCTCGGCAGAATTCTTCTGTGACAATCCGAGGCTCCAGAGAGCCGAGACGGATTCGGATTTGAGGAACAGCCTCGCAGATTGCTTTCACCATGTGGACCATGGAGGGCTTATCGGGCAGATCGACACCCCACGAGGCAATTTCAATGCCGGTAATGACAATTTCCTGATATCCTTCTGATGCCAGTGATTGGGCCTGTTCCAGAATCAGCTCCAACGGAGCGGATCGGACCGGACCTCGTGTATAGGGAATGATGCAGTAGGTGCAGAAGTTAACGCAGCCGTCTTGAACTTTAATCATCGCACGGGTCCGGCTTGCAAGACCTCCTGCGGGAAGAATTTCAAAGCTGCGGCGCCGCAGGGCATTATCCACCTGCGTTTCGTGGTGCCGGTCCTTCAGTGCGGACAGCATCATATCGACAAAAGCCTCCCGTCCGGCACTGCCGGAGACGATATCCACATCCAGTGCTTCCACGGCGGCGGGATCGTGCTGAGAATAGCAGCCGCAGACACCGATCACCGCATTGGGATGTTCCCGTCGGCAGCGGCGAATGACCGCACGGTTCTTTTTGTCCGATACAGCGGTGACCGAACAGGTGTTGATGATATATCCATCGCAATTCTCCTCAAAGGAACCGACTTCGTGTCCACGGCTGCGCAGCAGATGCTCCATTGCCTGTGTTTCGTATTGATTGACTTTGCAGCCAAGGGTAAAAAATCCAAATTTCATAGTATTCCACCAAAAGCAAATTGTTTTCTATTTTGAAAATCGTCAGTCCGGTCAATTGCAAAAATATGAAGAATTCGATATAATAAGTTCAATTACCGCTTTCCACGATGATCCTATTTATTATAACATAAATCAAGTGGGATTGTACAGTATCAGGGAGGTTTTCTATGCGTCATTTTTATGTAGCGCTTCGTTCTCCGACGGATGTTCGGGATTTTGTGTCCATTGCCAGTGTACAGCCCTTTGGCGTCATGGTTGAAAATGATGGAAAAGTGGTGAATGGCAAAAGTTTGATGGGGCTGTTTTGCTTGGATCATTGCAGCGTACATCAGGTGTCGATGGATTGCTCACCAGAAGAGTACGACCATTTTTTTGAGGCTACTGAGCAGTTCCGCCCATAAACATAATATGGTTTGGTCGTCCCCCGGATTTTTCCGGGGGATTTTTGCTCTTAAAAATTCTTAAGTAGATGTCACGATGGCCTGTTTTTGTGATATAATGTGAAAAAACAAACGGGAGGGAATTGTCGATGGATGAAAAAATCCGAATTCTCGCAGTAGACGATGAGCCGGATCTGCGGGCGTTGCTGCGGATTCTGCTGGTGAATAAAGGGTATGAGGTCGTAGAATGCTGCTCGGGTGATGAGGCAGTGAAGGCGGTTCAGGAGGACAGCAGAATCGATCTTGTGATTATGGATATTATGATGCCGGGACTTTCGGGGGTTGAGGCTTGCGCACAAATTCGGGAGTTTTCGACTGTCCCGATGCTGTTTTTGACAGCAAAATCTCAAATCACCGACAAAGAAGAGGCGTATTCTTCCGGTGGAGACGACTATCTTGCAAAGCCGTTTTCTCAGCAGGAACTGATGATGAAGGTGGAATCGCTGACTCGGAGATACCGGGTTTATAAAGGAAAGCGGGAAGTGGTAAAGGGAAATTCTCTGGAGCTTGATGAAGAAAACGGCTGCGCCATCCGTAACGGTGAACGTCTGGATCTGACGGATAAGGAGTATGCCATTTTACGGTTCTTCTTCCAGAATCAGGGGAAGATTCTAGATGTTCGTACAGTCTACGAGGGGGTATGGGGCGAGAAATTCCTTCCCTCGTCCAATAATACGGTGATGGTTCATATTTTGAATCTGCGGAAAAAGCTGGAGGAAGATCCGGCAAACCCCAAGCTGATCCGCACGGTATGGGGAAAGGGGTATCAGTTTGGCTGATCGAAAAATGACCCGTCCGCTGACGTTCAAAATGTTTTTGATGGTATGCGTGGCGATGCTGGCAGCGGTTTTGACCTTTTGGGGGACCAAACTGATAGGGGAAACTGTGGTTCAGAAGGTATATCTGACACAGGAGTCCATCCAACAGCGCTTGACAGAGAAAGTGGATTCTTTTCGCCAGTATGTTGCGGACCATCAAGTATCGTCTACAAATGTAAAAGAAATCGGATGGTGGAACCGCGCGCATATTACGGTGCAGATGACCGTATATGGACTTTATACAACGGTTAATTCCTCTGCCAATGGTGCCGAGCTGATGCTCAATGACAACGGAATTTTAATCCGATCGGAGGATATGATCGATGGGTCGGTATCATTTCCGGTCAATTTTCAGGATGGCATATTTACGGTGGAGATGTTTGATCATTCCAGAGGAATGCTTGAAATCGGAGTAAATGTAGGTGCGCTTCTTTTGGCGGCACTGGTGTTTCTGATTATGATTATTATATATAATCAGCATGTAACACGGCTGATTAAGACTTTGAGCCGTCAGGTGCAGCTGGTCAGTCAGGGGGATCTGGAATGCAAGATTGCACCAATGAGCCGAGATGAGATAGGTCAGCTGGCGTTGGATGTGGATGCCATGCGGCTATCCATCATTGATAAGCTGGAGCGGGAAAAAGCAGCATTTCAGGCTAATACGCAGCTGATTACCGCAATTTCCCACGATGTACGAACCCCGTTGACTGCACTGATGGGATATCTGGAGATCCTCTCTGATGAGACGCTGAGTTCGGAAGAACGTCAGGCATATTTGACAATCTGCAAGAATAATGCGCAGAGGCTGAAGGGACTGACGGATGAGCTGTTTGGCTTTTTCTTGGTCTTTGGAAAACCAACGCCCGATCAGGTGCTGGAAGAATTTGACGCGGTCACCCTTTTGGAGCAGATTCTTCTGGAGCATGAGATGAATTTGAATCAGCACCATTTTGAAATTCTGTCCCACGAGTCCGGAGATTTTGCAGGGAAATTAAAGGTTGATCTGGGACATCTGCGCCGTATTTTCGACAATCTGTTTTCCAATATTCTAAAATACGCAGACCCATCTCAGCCGGTTTCTCTCGAGAAACGGGCTGAGCACGATGTCGTTCACATTATCATTCAAAATGGGATTCCGGCACAGTCTAACCGTGTGGAAAGCAATCGGATTGGCCTTCAGACCTGCCAGAAACTGGTTGAGGCTATGGGAGGAACCTTCCGCCAGACCCGTACGGCAAATACGTTCTCCGCAGAAGTGATTTTGCCACTGATTCGGGAGAGTGGCGACAATTCAACGGAATAAGAGCCGAAACCGGAGCGGATTTGGATATCCACTCCGGTTTTTTGCGATTAGAGCGCATGACGTGACTGAAAAAGCAAAGATCGAGAATCAGTATGTTGCACAAAACAACCCCCTGTGTTATAATCAAAGAAACAAAAAATCTGGAGGTTTTCCATGAAAACGCTACTGCATACCTGCTGTGCACCCTGTGCAAACCAGTGCATTGAGGTCCTTCAGAAAGATGGATTTGATGTCACAGCACTCTGGTATAATCCGAATATTCACCCGTTTACGGAATACCGCTCCCGACGGAACTGTCTGCGGGAGTATGTTGCGTCAATTGATGTGCCGCTCATTGAGCGAAATGACTATGGCCTGCGGCCTTTTTGCAGAGCCGTTGCGCCCGATATTGCAAATCGCTGCATCAAATGTTATGAGATGCGGCTGTATGAGGCTGCCCGTCAGGCATCGGAGGGCGGATTTGACAGTTTCACATCTTCATTGTTTATTTCTCCCTATCAAAAGCATGATCTGATGCGGGAAGTGGCGGAGCGCGCTGCCTATGAGTACGGTGTCAAGTTTGAGTATCGGGATTTCCGCCCCTACTTTCGGGATGGTCAGACCCGTGCGAGAGAATTGGGAATGTACATTCAGAAGTACTGCGGCTGCGTGTTTTCCGAGGAAGAGCGTTATCTGAAGTCCAGTAAAATTATTCCATGATTTTCACAGAGGGATAAAATGGTTGCACCGGTCTCTGGAAAGGTGTATACTAGACAGGTATTTGTTTTTTTGGCCGAAAGGCCTGAGCGATGACTAAGAGATCAATTTTTGGAGGTAATATATCATGTTCAATGCGATGATTGAAAAGCTGAAAAACAATCCCCGCAAGATTGTCTTCACGGAGGGCCATGATGCCCGTATTCTGGAGGCAACTTCCCGTCTGGTGGAAGGCGGCTTCCTGACCCCTATTCTGGTTGGTGATGTGGAGACCGTCAAGGCCAATGCAGCCAAGGGTGGTTTCAACATCGAGGGTGTTGAGATTCTGGATCCCGCTGCCTACGAGGGCATGGATGCAATGGTTGAGAAGATGGTCGAGCTGCGCAAGGGTAAGATGAGCGCAGAGGACTGCCGTGCTGCGCTGCTTAAGGGCAATTACTTCGGCACCATGCTGGTAAAGATGGGTTATGCTGACGCTCTGCTGGGCGGCGCAACCTATTCCACTGCAGACACGGTTCGTCCCGCTCTGCAGCTGGTCAAGACCAGAAAGGGCGCACATCTTGTTTCTTCCTGCTTTATTCTGGTTCGCGGAGACGAGAAGCTGGCGATGGGTGACTGTGCCATCAATCTGGGCTATGAAGATACGCTGGATAAGGAAGGCAATGTGGTACTGTCTGCCGCTCAGAAGCTGGCAGAGGTTGCTGTTGAGACAGCAAATACCGCAAAGGTCTTCGGGATCGATCCGAAGGTTGCGATGCTGAGCTTCTCTACCAATGGATCCGGCAAGGGCGGTACGGTCAAGCTGTCCCACGACGCAACCCAGGCTGCAAAGGAAATGGCTCCGGATCTGGCCATTGACGGCGAGATGCAGTTTGATGCGGCAGTTGCTCCTGAGGTTGGTCAGCTGAAATTCCCCGGCTCTCCTGTTGCAGGTTATGCCAATACCTTTATTTTCCCCACCATTGAGGCCGGAAACATCGGCTATAAGATTGCGCAGAGATTGGGCGGCTTTGAGGCTTACGGTCCTATTCTTCAGGGTCTGGCTGCACCAATTAACGACCTGTCCCGTGGCTGCAATGCGGACGAGGTCTATAAGATGGCAATTATCACCTGTGCAATGGTTTAATCCGGTGGAAGATAAATTTCTGCTCCGTTTCTGAGGATCAGGAGATGTTTCCACACAGAAATCCAATATAGAAAGCAGGGAGTACCTCGGTACTCCCTGCTTTTTGTATCAGCAGGAACTGACGAAGGAGATGGAAAGAGATTGATCTGTGAAATCTGGAAAAATATCCAAATAAAAAGGGTTCGGTATAAGCGAATTTTTGTTCCGCATTTCGGAAAAGATACTTGAATTTTACAACATGTTGTATCATAATAGAGAAGCAAGGAACAAAATTGGAGGAGAATACCATGTCTACGCAGGGAAGAAGTGTCCACTCTGTGGAAAAAGCAATTACGCTGCTGGACTGTTTCTGGCACGCCGGAAGCAGCTTGTCATTAACGGAACTGGTTCAGAGAACCGGATGGGCCAAAAGTACAGTCCACGGCCTTCTGGCATCGATGATTGACAGTGCGGTGGTTGAGCAGGATAAGAATGACGGCCGTTACCGTTTGGGATATCATTTATATGAATTGGGAAGCTGTGTGGCGGCCTCATGGGATGTGGTTGGAATTGTTCGGCCTCGTCTGGAGGAGCTGGCCGCAAGGGTAGGAGAGAGCGCATATCTGGCTAGACTCAGTGGAGAAGACCTTTTGCTTGTCGAGTGTGTGGAGCCGCGGAATGCAGGCTTCCGGGTCTATAATGAGCCGGGAACTCGAATCCCACTGCACTGCTCCAGTCAGGGAAAATGTATTTTAGCCAACATGGATGAGAAAAAGGCCCGTGATATTTTGGCCAATAAGGGAATGAATGCCTATACTTCCAGTACAATTACCACATGGGAGGGGATGGCGTCTCAGCTGGAGCTGACCCGAGAGCTTGGGTATTCTGTGGAGCGCGGCGAATACCGCGTGGGACTTCAGAGTGTAGGAGCTCCGATTTTCAGCAGCACCGGTAAATGTGAGTATGCAATCGGTGTGGTTGGAATTCAGGGCAGCGGTCCGCTCAGTGCCGACCGAGAGGCTATTGAGGCTGTAAAACAGGCTGCGGAGATGGCATCTTATGATCTGGGCTGGCGGGCAGAAACCAGAAAAAACCGTCAGGGACGGATCTAGGGGAGGATTCATGGCAAAACTATACTTCAAATACGGCGCAATGGGCTCAAGTAAAACAGCTCAGGCGCTTATCACAAAATATAATTATGAAGAAAATGATATGAAGGTTTGGCTGATAAAACCCAGCGCAGACATTCGGGATGGCACGCACACCTTGCGCAGCCGCATTGGTTTGCAGGCAGAGGTGGAGGTCATAGCTCCTGAGGCGGATATTTATGAGCGATTCCGGCAGAGCCAGCAGGGAACATGCCACGCGGTTATCGTGGACGAATGCCAGTTTCTTATGCCGGAACAGATCGATCAGCTGCATGGGATTGTGGATGATTTTGATATTCCTGTGATGTGCTTCGGACTTCGGACGGACTTCCAGACGAAGCTGTTCCCCGGAAGTATGCGGCTGATGGAGATTGCAGATGCGATACAGGAGATCAAAACAATCTGTGACTGCGGCGCAAAAGCTACGGTTAACGCCCGGATTGACGCTGATGGCTATATTGTTACACAGGGTGCGCAGGTGGTGTTGGGAGGAAATGATTCCTATATCGCAATGTGTCACAGATGCTACACCCGGGGAATCCGGGAGCGGCGCAAAATCAAATTGCACGGCAAGGGATAACTTAAAAGCGTTATTCCCTGATTATCACAATGAAAGAAGGAAGTTTTTATGGACATTCAGAACATTTTAAGTAAGTGTGACCACACGCTGCTTTCCCAGACTGCTACCTGGGAAGAGATTCGAACCGTCTGCGATGACGCAATGCACTATCAGGCTGCATCCGTCTGCATTCCTGCATCCTATGTTCGTCAGGCCAAGGATTATATGGGGGATAAGATGGCAGTATGCACAGTCATTGGTTTTCCTTGCGGCTATTCTACGACGGCGTCCAAGTGCTTTGAGGCCGGAGATGCAGTTGCGAATGGCGCAGACGAGGTCGATATGGTTGTGAACCTCGGCTGGGTCAAGGACGGAAAGTTCGACAGCGTTTGTGAGGAAATCAAAGCAGTGAAGGCAGTATGCGGCGAAAAGATTCTTAAAGTCATCATCGAAACCTGCCTGCTTAGTGATGAAGAAAAAATCCGGATGTGTCAGGTTGTTACGGAATCCGGAGCGGAGTTCATCAAGACTTCTACCGGCTTTTCGACGGCGGGAGCAACCTTCCACGATGTGGAGCTGTTTGCAAAGCATGTGGGTCCCAACGTGAAGATTAAGGCCGCCGGCGGCATTTCTTCGCTGGAGGATGCGGAGAAATTTGTGGAGCTGGGGGCTGACCGCCTCGGCACATCTCGAATTGTGAAGATCGTTAAAACCGGAAAGCCTGTCAACGATCAGAGCTACTAAATTACGAAAAGGAGATACAATTATGAGCAACTGTTCTACCCCTCATATCAATGCAAAGTCCGGTGACTTTGGAAAAACAGTCCTGATGCCCGGAGATCCCCTTCGTTCAAAGTTTATTGCGGAAAACTTCCTGGAGAACCCCGTTCTTGTCAATAACGTCCGCGGTGTTCAGGGATATACCGGCACTTACAAGGGTGTCAAGGTGTCGGTTATGGCATCCGGTATGGGTATGCCTGCTATCGGAATTTATTCCCATGAGCTGTTTAATTTCTTTGGTGTGGAGAATATCATTCGCGTAGGTTCCGCCGGTTCCATTCAGGAAAATATTCACCTTTATGATCTGGTGATTGCGCAAGGAGCTTGCACCGATTCCAATTTTGCAGCGCAGTTCCATCTGCCCGGTACCTTTGCTCCGATTGCATCGTATGAGCTTCTGAGTGAAGCAGTGAAGGCGGCCCAGGCACATGGCGCAGTGTATCATGTGGGAAACGTCAATTCTTCTGATGTATTCTATGGTGACCATGTGGATGTTCCTACAGGACTTGATAGTGTTTATGGACTGAAAAAGATGGGTGTCATGGCACTGGAGATGGAAGCTGCCGCACTCTATATGAATGCAGCTCGCTACGGCAAACGCGCGCTTTGCGTCTGCACGATTTCCGACCATGTGATCACCGGCGAAGAGACGACTGCGCAGGAGCGCCAGAATTCCTTTACAACCATGATGAAGGTGGCACTGGATGTAGCGGTTGCTATGGAGAATCGATAATTTAGAAAATATTAAATGATGGAGGGATCACATGAAACGTGTATTTATCATAGTTCTCGACTCCTGCGGTGCAGGGCAGATGCCTGATTCCCCGTCCTTCGGCGACGTGGGAGTGCATACGCTGAAAAGCTGCGCAACCTCGGAGTTTCTTTCGATTCCAAATCTGAAAAATCTTGGCATCGGCAACATTGAGGGACAGAGCTTCCTTGGCACCGAAGCCAATCCTACCGGAGCAGTCTGCCGTCTGGCAGAGGCATCGATGGGAAAAGATACCACCATCGGGCATTGGGAAATTGCGGGAATTATTTCTCCGAAGCCGCTGCCTGTTTACCCCAATGGATTTCCGCAAGAGGTGCTTGACGCCTTTGAACAGGCTACCGGACGGGGAGTCCTGTGCAACAAGCCGTATTCCGGTACCGATGTGATTCGGGACTACGGCCCTGAGCAGCTGAAGACAGGCAAGTGGATTGTCTACACTTCTGCCGACTCCGTATTTCAGATTGCGGCCCATGAAGAGCTGATTCCTCTGGAGGAGCTTTATGATGCATGTCACAAGGCACGAGAGATTCTTCGCGGGCAGCATGGCGTAGGTCGTGTAATTGCACGACCCTTTGTAGGAAATGCAAAGGACGGGTTTACCCGCACCAGCAATCGACATGACTACTCGCTGGAACCACCGGCAGAAACGCTTCTGGACGCTTGTAAGGCACAGGGAAAGGCTTCGATTGCTGTGGGTAAGATTTTTGATATTTTTGCAGGCATCGGAACAACAGAGCATGTCTATAATAAGAGCAATGAAGACGGCATGGCCCATGCGCTCCATTACGCAAAGCAGGACTTTGAAGGACTCTGCTTTGTGAACCTTGTGGACTTCGATATGCTTTACGGTCACCGCCGGGACATCGATGGTTATGCTAAGGCGCTGACGGTATTCGATCAGTGGCTGCCAGAATTTTTGGCAGAGCTGGGCGATGAGGATGTTGTCATGATTACCGCAGACCATGGCTGTGATCCAGCCTACACGAAAACAACGGATCATACCCGCGAGTACGTTCCGCTTGTGATTGCCGGTAAAAAGGTCAAGCCGGTGAATCTGGGCACGAGATACACCTTTGCCGATATTGCTGCAACTGCGGCAGAACTGCTGGGTGTGGAATTTGAAACACCCGGACAAAGTTTTGCAAAAGAAATTCTATAATCAAGGACAGGCAGGGATTTCCCTGCCTGTTTTTTAAGAATCCTTAATTTAAGTTTCTGCACCAGGGGAATTGATTGATTTTGGAAGATGCTTGTGCGATAATAACCCAAACAGGGAAGCGCTCCCGAGAAACAGGAGGATTGGACGATGAAAAGAATCACAGGATTTCTTTTGGCGGCAATTTTTGGTTTGGGACTGCTGGCAGGGTGCACGAAAGTTCCCGGTGCAGGAATTCCGTCTGAGGCTCGTGAGCAAATGTATGATCCGGACACGTCCGCTGAAGCTCCCTCTGCACAGGCACAAGCTGCTTCGTCGGAAGAGAATTCGGCAGATGTCGAACCAACGCAGCAACAGGGACTTGATGTCTCTGCGGTGGATGACTATATGACCACAATCGACGGGGTGTATGCCATTGCCTTTGTGACGGATGGCGGATCTATTCACGATGGTGGAAGAAACCAAAGTGTATGGGAAGGCGTGAAAGGATATGCGTTCCAGAGTGGAAAATCCTATAAAAGCTATCAGACTTACGGTGGAAATGCTGCGCGTGACGATGATCGATATGATGCAATGAAGGAAGCAATCCGTGGCGGTGCGGAGCTGGTGGTCTGCGCCGGCCCTGAGCAGGAACTGGCACTTCGGCGGATTGCGCAGGAATATCCTGAAGTTCGGTTTATGTTTTTAGAAGGCGTTCCGGTAAAAGACCTTCAGGGAAATACGATTTCTAATATTCTTCCGATTGCATTTCGGGAAGAACAGATAGGTTATCTGGTCGGGTATGCGGCTGTTCAAGATGGTGTGAGCAAGCTTGGATTTCTGGGGGATGAAACGATAAAATCTCGACTGTGCGGCTATGGATTCCTTCAGGGTGTCGATGCGGCAGCCGGAGAAATGGGTAATACAGCAACGGTCTGTTATCACACGGAAAAAAAGGCGCAGGATACCCCTGAACTGAGGGATATGCTGAAGGGGTGGTACGCAGATGATACAGAATTGATCTTTACCAGTGGCCAGGCGATGGATGCTGCAGCGGCGGCAGTGGCGGAAGATTCTCCGGAAAAATACGTGTCCTCGGAAATTCAGCAGGAAGATTCGGCGTATCGGGTTTGTGTTAATCGGGAACTGCGAGAGGCCGCTTGGAAGGTGTGTGAAGCATTTTACAGCGATGACGGAGCATCCATAAACGGAATGATTCTCGGGGTTGAAAAAGACGCGCTGGGGCTTGTAACAGAGCCGTGGAATCTGGAACACTTTTCTGTCGAGGCATATCAGGAACTTCTCCGGCAGATGAAAGACGGAGAAGTGATGCTTCGTGAAGAGGTCGGCAGCATGTCACAGGATATGTTTGGAAATATTACCCTGAATCTGGAATAATAGTCGGAGAGAGGAAAATTAATTAGAGATTTTCGGCTGAAATTGCGAAACCGCCCGCAGAGTCTGATCTGTGGGCGGTTTTTTAGAGGAAAGCAAAAAGGAGCATATGAAGCGGATAAAAGCAGTAGCAAAACCAATGCAGCCCTTTTCCACCGGGGCCTTTCTCTCCGTTATACAGCCAGATGGGAATTAGAGAAAAAACAGCAAAGGACTGGATCGGCAGTGAGAGAGGGAGTTTCATCAGTGGGATTACAACGGAACCGCCTCGAAAAAGGATTCCGTGGAGCCAGACCATTGCGATCAGCTGCCAGATTTTAGAGTCATTCTGCAATGTATAAAACAGCACAACAGTCATAACACCCAAAATTCCATAGTCTGATTTCAAAAATACGGATCCCAAGAGGCATAATATTACAACTATGAAGTTTTTCAGGCGATCCGATAGGCGGTCTGATTGTCTGCAAAGATCCATGGAGCGGATACAGATCAGCCCCAAAAGCAGTGTGAACAGTACATTTTGATGATTGGCAGCCATTAAAGTGTGGGAGGTCATCAGATCAAATGGGATTTCGGATAGAATTGCAAACAGCAGAAGACGAATACAGTAATGGCCAACATGACGGGTATGAAAATACCCCTCCACAATCTGAAAGGAAAAGATTGGAAAAGCCAGACGCCCCAGACAGTTCCACCAGATGCTCTGTAAAATTCCGATATAGTAAAGATGGTCCAGAAGCATCAGGGTCATAGCCATTAAACGCAGCGTACAGGCATTTAGTCCTTTTGCGTTCCTAAGCAAGCAGATCCCTCCTTGTAGTTTTCCCTTAATTGATTCATTCGGATGGGGACTCCGTTCTATAGAGACATAACGGAACGGTTAGACAAAGGAATCCGACTTCTTTTCCATAGTAACTACCGTCTCTACATGTGCGCAGCGCGGAAAAAGATCAAAAGCTTCGGCAGAGGTCAACCGGAATCCCTTTTCGTTCAAAAGTGCTACATCCCGCGCCAGTGTTGCAGGATCACAGGAGACATAGACAATTCTCTGGGGAGAGAAACGGGCCAGTGCTTCAATCGCATCGGAATTGAGGCCCTTTCTCGGTGGATCGACCACAACGACGTCAGCACGGACTCCCTGCTGCTCCAATTTCAATGCGGCAGCACCGGCATCTGCACAGATAAATTCGGCATTTGTGATTTTGTTTCGTTTCGCATTTTCTCTGGCGTCTTCTACGGCTTGGGGAATGACCTCAACTCCAATTACTTTTCCGGCCGCTTGGCTCATGGCAAGTGTAATGGTTCCAACGCCGCAGTAAAGATCCAGAACGGTGTCTTTCGTTGAAATCTTTGCGGCAGCAATTGCGGCTTTATAAAGTTCCTGTGCCTGATGGTGGTTGACCTGATAAAAAGATCTGGGAGAAAGACGGAATTTTAGTCCACACAGGGTATCCTCAATATAGCCGGGACCGTAAAGCGTTATAAATTCGTCACCCAGAACAGCATTGCCGGGTTTTGTATTGACAGACAGCACCAGAGTTGTAAATCTGGGAATCGTTTTGAGGCGTTTGATCAAATCCTCGACGTGAGGAAGCTTTCGCCCATTGACCACAATACAGATCAGGATCTGTTTTGAGACAGCACCTTGCCGCACATAGATATGTCGGACAAATCCTTTTCTGGTAGATTCATCATAAGGATTGACACGGTACTGATTCATATAGTCTATGACAATGTCTTTTACCTGATCGGACTGGGGAGGCAGAATCAGACAGCGTTTGTTTTCAACGACCTGATGGGTTCCTGCTTTATAAAATCCCGCAAATGCCCGATTTTTAATGGAGGAAACCGGATATTGGGATTTATTGCGATAGCAGGTTGTGTCCGGCGCAGGATGAATCGGGACAGACTTAAGATTCTGCCCACCCAGACGATTCAAACAAGTACGAACACGGTCTGCTTTCAGACGGCATTCCTCTTCGTAGTCCATATGATGAAAGTTACAGCCGCCGCAGAGCTTGGCTACGGGACAGGCCCGGTTGATCCGGTGGGGAGATTTCTCTCGCAGCTGAACAATTTTTCCGGCAGCCCAGTTTTTTCCGGCTTTCTCGATCCGAATATCACAGACTTCCCCAAAAATTGCGTTCGGGATAAAAACGGCACATCCCTCAATTTTGGCGACACCCTGCCCCTCAGAGGTGTAGTCAATAATTTCGGCCGTATAAACTTTATTTTTATCAAGCATAGTTGTTTTTGCTCCTGTTTCGTTAAATTAAATCCTATTTTTCATCATAACACAAAATAATACAATGGTAAAGTGGCACTTGCTGGGAAAGAATACAGATGCTATAATTATTTAAAAGGAAGTGAAAAAATGCTGAGTTATGATAAATGCAGTCTTTGTCCACGTATGTGCGGTGTAGACCGCAGAACAGGGGAGATCGGATATTGCGGAGGTCCTGCGGCAGCAGTGGTGGCAAAGACAATGATCCATAGATGGGAAGAGCCTGCGCTGGCAGGCTCCGGAGGCAGCGGCGCGATTTTCTTTGGAGGATGTACGCTGGGGTGTATTTACTGCCAGAATCATGCCATCAGTCAAAATCCCGTTGGTCGGGAGGTCAGCAGCGACGAGCTCAGAGCCATGATGGAAGAACTGATCGAGCAGGGAGCGGAGAATATTGATCTTGTAACTCCGACCCAATATCTGCCGACAATCGTTCCGGCACTTTCCCCTAAGCTGCCGGTTCCGGTTGTATATAACTGTGGCGGCTATGAGCGCGTAGAGACGCTCAGGGCGTTGGAGGGACTCGTGGACATTTACTTGCCGGATCTCAAATATACCGATGCCGGTGCTGCACAGCGGCTGTCAGGCGCAATGGATTACTTTCAGACCGCATCTGCCGCAATTGAGGAAATGGTTCGTCAGACGGGGAAGCCCCGATGGGAGGGAGATAAGCTCGTCAGCGGAACTGTGATCCGCCATTTGATTCTTCCAGGCCATATCGAGAATTCTCTGCGTGCGCTGGACTGGATTGGAGAGCATTTTAAACCCGGTGAGGTTATTGTGAGTCTCATGCGCCAGTATACGCCGACAGATGCAACCAAGAATATCCCGACACTGAATCGCTGTATCACCGATGAAGAGTATGATGCAGTGCTCAGTTGGATGTATCTGAATGATTTGGAGGGGTTCGTTCAAGAAAAATCTGCTGCGGACAGACAATATATTCCGGATTTTTAAGTGCGGCGGCGCAAAGGTACGTATTTAAGCATCAGCCATTTCAAGTCCGGACAACAAACGCCCGACTCTAATGAGTCGGGCGTTTTTGAAATCAGGTATGCTTACAGCTCGCAGTTGTTGACCGTTCTGGGGAAGGGAATGGCGTCACGGATATTGGAAACACCGGTCAGATACATGACGCAGCGCTCGAAACCAAGACCAAAGCCTGCATGACGGGCAGAGCCGTATTTGCGAAGATCCATATAGAATCCATAGTCGTCCGGATTCATGCCCAGTTCTTTGATTCGGTTGTTGAGAATGTCGAAGTTATCCTCACGCTGGCTGCCGCCGATGATTTCACCGATACCGGGAACCAGGCAATCCATGGCCGCAACCGTTTTACCGTCGGGATTGAGCTTCATGTAGAAGGCCTTGATATCCTTGGGGTAGTCGGTGACAAAGACAGGACGCTTAAAGACCTGCTCGGTCAGATAGCGCTCGTGTTCAGTCTGGAGGTCACAGCCCCAGGAAACAGGATATTCAAAGCTATCGTTATGCTTTTCCAGAATCTCAATGGCCTCGGTATAGGTTACATGACCAAAATCGGAATTAAGAACATGGTTCAGACGGTCCAAAAGCCCCTTATCGACAAAAGAGTTGAGGAATTTCATCTCTTCGGGGGCGTGTTCCATGACATAGGAGATGATGTATTTGAGCATGTCTTCTGCGAGTCTCATATCATCCTTGAGGTCGGCGAAGACAATCTCAGGCTCGATCATCCAGAACTCAGCGGCATGGCGGGAGGTATTGGAATTTTCCGCACGGAAGGTAGGTCCGAAGGTATAGACATTCTTAAAAGCCATTGCAAAAGTCTCCGCGTTCAGCTGACCGGAAACTGTCAGGTTGGTGGGCTTGTTAAAGAAGTCCTGCTGGAAATCGATCTTACCGTCTTCGGTTCTGGGGGGATTATCGAGATCCAGTGTAGTGACCTGGAACATCTCACCTGCACCTTCACAATCAGAACCGGTAATCAGAGGCGTGTGGACATAGACAAAGTCACGCTCCTGGAAAAACTCGTGGATCGCAAATGCAGCCAGACTGCGAATGCGGAACACAGCTTGAAAAAGGTTGGTTCTGGGACGCAGATGGGTAATGGAGCGCAGAAATTCTACGGAGTGACCCTTCTTCTGAAGGGGATAGTCAGGCGTAGATGCTCCTTCAACGGTGACTTCAGCAGCCTGAATTTCAAAGGGCTGCTTTGCCTCAGGTGTTAGAACAACTTCGCCGGTAACAATCAGGGCTGCACCGACATTTGTCTTGGAAATCTGCTGGAAATTCTCCATTGTATCATGATAAACGACCTGAACGGGGGTAAAGAAAGTACCATCATTCAGAACGATAAAACCGAACTGCTTGCTGGCACGGATCGAGCGGACCCAACCGCCAACACTGACGGTTTTACCGGCATATGCTTCGGTGTTTTTAAACAATTCACGAACACTAACCAGTTCCATATTGGAATACCTCACTTTTTATGCAAACTATAACCTAAAGTATATATCAAATAAGCATATTTTACAAGTGCTTTTACCCGATTATCTTAAAATAGTTCAGGATTTTAGCTTTCAGAAAAGGAATGAATCAGATTTTCGGCTCGAAAAAAGAAATGAAAAGTCCCGACAAATTCATGTCGGGACTTTTGTTGGAATTACTTGGACTGAGCAACGCTCTTACGAATCAGAGCACGCTTCATGCGGGCTTCCGCCAGCTGAATGTCCGTATCGGAGGAGTCCTTCTGCTCGAGAATTGTCTCGGCACGCTTAAAGGATGCCTCTGCACGGTCCGTATCAATCTGATCCGCCCACTCAAAGGTGGTGGGAACCAGAGAAACCTCGCCGTTTACCACGCTGAGCATTCCTCCGATGCACGCTGCCGTGCGCCGCACACCGTCAGTGACAATCACAGCCTGACCCATACCCAGCGGATACACACAGTTAATGTGACGGGCCAGAACAGCCAAATCGCCGGTGGTGGAGCGGACGATGATCTTTTCGGCCTGACCGTCAAAGATCAGTCCGTCGGGGGTGACGATTTTCAGGGGAAAGCTGGCCATGATTACTTCACCTGATCCTTTTCATAGCTCTCGACGACATCATCGATGGAGCCCTTGAACAGGAAGTAGGACTCAGGGATGTTGTCGTGGCGGCCTTCAATGATCTCCTTGAAGCTGCGAATGGTTTCCTTCAGAGGGACGTACTTACCTGCATAGCCGGTAAACTGCTCAGCAACGGAGAAGGGCTGAGACAGGAAACGCTGTACCTTACGGGCACGGTTAACGATAATCTTATCTTCCTCAGACAGTTCATCCATACCCATGATGGCGATGATATCCTGAAGTTCCTTATAACGCTGCAGAATGTGCTGAACAGCACGGGCAGTGTCATAGTGCTCCTGACCGAGGACCTCAGGAGAGAGGATACGGGAGGAGGAATCCAGAGGATCAACAGCGGGATAAATACCAAGAGACGCAATGCCGCGGTCCAGAACTGTCTTTGCATCCAAATGAGCAAAGGTAGTTGCAGGAGCGGGGTCAGTCAAGTCGTCAGCAGGGACATAAACAGCCTGAACAGAGGTGATAGAACCATTGTTTGTGGAAGTGATACGCTCCTGCAGCGCACCCATCTCTGTTGCCAGAGTAGGCTGATAACCAACTGCGGAAGGCATACGGCCCAGAAGTGCGGAAACCTCGGAACCGGCCTGAGTGAAACGGAAAATGTTGTCGATAAACAGCAGAACGTCCTGATGTTTCACATCACGGAAGTACTCAGCCATCGTCAGACCACTCAGAGCAACTCTCATACGTGCTCCGGGCGGCTCATTCATCTGACCGTAGACCATGGCGGTCTTTTTAATAACGCCGGATTCGGTCATCTCACGGTAGAGGTCGTTACCTTCACGGGTACGCTCACCAACACCGGTGAAAACAGAATAGCCGTTATGCTGTGTAGCGATATTGTAGATCAGCTCCTGAATCAGAACGGTCTTACCAACACCGGCACCTCCGAACAGACCGATCTTACCGCCCTTGGCATAAGGGCAAATCAAGTCGATAACCTTGATACCGGTTTCAAGAATCTCGGTAGCAGGCTGCTGCTCTTCGAAGGTAGGTGCAGGGCGATGGATGGGCCAGCGCTCTTCGGTCTTTACTTCAGGTTTATTATCGATGGGCTGTCCCAGCAGATTGAAAACTCTGCCCAGGCACTCTTCGCCAACGGGGACGGAGATAGCAGCGCCAGTATCAATTGCTTCCACACCGCGCTGCAGGCCATCGGTAGAACCCATTGCGATGCAGCGAACCACATTGTCACCAATGTGCTGGGCTACCTCAGCTACGATGACATGATCACCGTAGGGTACTTCGATGGCGTTGAGCAGAGCCGGAAGCTGATCATCCGCAAAGCGGATATCCAGAACGGGGCCGATGACCTGAGTCACGGTACCGATATGTTTGGCCATTGGGGTCAACTCCTTTGATGGTTTGTTGAAATCAGGCTTCGGCGCCTGCAACGATTTCAGTGATTTCCTGAGTGATTGCGGCCTGACGTGCACGGTTGTACTTTAGGCTCAGGTCTGCAATCATATCCTCTGCATTGGACGTTGCACTATCCATTGCAGTCCGACGGGCGGCCTGCTCGGCGCAGCGAGACTCGCAGAGGGCTCCGTAGAGGATACCGCCCAGATACTCGGGAACGATGGAGGCAAAAACCTCTTCTGCGTTCGGCTCGTAGAGCATATCAGAGTTGGTGCGGCCCTCTTCAGACGAATTCTGAACCAGCGGCAAAAGCCGCATTGTGTCAGCAGTCTGGGAAAGAACGGAGACAAAATCGGTATAACCAATATGAATTTCGTCAAATTCGCCGTTGAGATAAGCCTTTGCAATCTGCTTGGAGATGCTGAAGCAGTCACCGATAGAAACCTCAGAGGCTTCAGCATAAGCAGTGGTCAGGATTTTATTGCCATGATTATGGAAATAATCAACGGCTTTTTTACCGATGGGCAGAACGGTAGCATCCTTTCCTTCCATCTCCTGCGTGCAGAGCTTGAGAATGTTACTGTTGTAGCCACCGGCCAAACCACGGTCGCCGGCAATTACAACATACAGCGCCCGGTTGCCCTCACGGGGGACGAGATACGGGGAAGAGAAGTCCCGGTTGGAATTGACGATTTCAGTAATGGTATTGTGTAGGATTTCAAAATAAGGACGGGAAGCAGCCACGCGGCTCTGAGCCTGGCGAAGCTTGGAAGCGGCCACCATTTCCATGGCCTTTGTGATTTGCTTGGTGCTTTCCATGCTTCGGATCCGATTTTTGATATCCTTGGAGGAAACGCCAGCCATAGCTCACACTCCTTCCGTATCAGTTTGCCGGCTTGAACTTGGCAATCAGTTCGGTCAGAGCAGATTTAATAGCGGCTTCCGCCTCAGGGGTGAACTTACCTGTGGAGCGGATAGAGTCCAGAATGTCAGAATGGTGGTTATCCATATACTCGAACAGCTGCTTTTCAAATTCAGCAATGTCGTTGACAGGGACATCATTCAGGAAGCCATTGGTAACGGCATAAATGATGCAGACCTGATGTGCAACTTCGACAGGGGAATTATTCTTCTGCTTAAGGACTTCCACAATTCTTTCACCAAGCGCCAGACGGGACTTGGTATCAGCATCCAGATCAGAACCGAACTGTGCGAAGGACTGCAGCTCACGATACTGAGAATAGAGCATTCTCAGAGAGCCGGAAACCTTCTTCATAGCTTTGATCTGTGCGTTACCACCGACACGGGAGACAGAAATACCGGGGTTAACAGCGGGCATAACACCTGCGTTAAACAGTTCTGTTTCCAAGAAGATCTGTCCATCGGTGATGGAAATGACGTTTGTAGGAATATAAGCGGAGACGTCGCCAGCCTGTGTTTCAATGATGGGCAGAGCCGTCAGAGAACCGCCGCCAAGCTCAGAGCTCAGATGAGCGGCACGCTCCAGAAGTCTGGAGTGGAGGTAGAAGACGTCACCGGGATAAGCTTCGCGTCCGGGCGGACGGCGAATCAGAAGGGAAATGGCACGGTAAGCCACTGCGTGCTTACTGAGGTCATCATAGATCACCAGAACATCCTTGCCCTGATGCATGAAGTACTCACCCATGGTACAGCCAGTGTAGGGGGCAATGTACTGCATGGGGGCCAGCTCGGAAGCGGATGCGGAAACGACAATCGTGTAATCCATTGCGCCGCCCATTTCCAGATTGTTAACGATCTGGGCTACAGTCGAACGCTTCTGACCGATTGCAACATAAATACAGATAACATTCTGACCCTTCTGGTTCAGGATCGTATCTGTAGCAATGGTGGTTTTACCGGTCTGACGGTCACCAATGATCAGCTCACGCTGTCCACGGCCGATGGGGATCATTGAGTCAATTGCCTTGATACCGGTCTGCAAAGGCTTATCAACGGGCTCACGCTCGATGATACCGGGAGCAGGCATTTCGATGGGGCGGTAAGCTTCCCGCTCAACAGCACCCTTGCCATCGATGGGTTCGCCCAGCGCATTGACGACACGGCCAATCAGGCCGGGACCAACGGGAACGGAAACGACTCGGCCGGTACGTTTGACCGTATCGCCTTCTTTGATGCCGCTGTCATCACCAAGGATAACAACGGAAACGGTATCCTCTTCCAGATTCTGGGCCATGCCGTATGCGCCATTGGGGAATTCCACCAGTTCGCCTGCCATGCACTTATCCAGACCGGAAATCCGAGCAATACCGTCACCGACAATGATAACAATGCCGGTTTCGCTGGTTTCCAGCTTGCATTCGTAGTTTTTAATCTGACTACGAATGATTTTCGTAATTTCTTCGGGTTTTAATTCCATACTGTCCCTGCTTTCTATCAGAGTACGGTGTTCGTAAGGATGCTGCGAATGTCTTCCAGACGGCGGCGGACGGTACCATCTACCTGCTTGCCGTCAAAGTCCAGACGCACGCCTCCCAAACACTCCGCATCGACGCGGCAAGTCAGATCGATGGTCTTGCCGGTGACACCGGAGAGTTTTGTGATGAGCTTCTCTTTGAGCGCATCGGACAACGCCTGTGCCGTAACAGCGGTTACGGGCAGAATTCCGTTGTCGGTGTTATAATGCTGCCGATACACCTTACAGCAGCCGGAAAAATGGCGGATATAGCCCTTTTCCGTGAGAATCTTTAGAAAATTAAGTAGATAGGGGTGAATCTTATCACGGAAGGAGTCGTCAAGCAACTGACAACGTTCCTGCTTTGGGATTGAGGGGCTGCACAAAAGCTGTGCAAAGCCCGGCTCTGCCTGAAAACATTCAGCCAGAACGGTGCATTGCTCCAGAATGGTGTCTACCAAAGATTCATCCCGAGCCAGCTCATAAAGAGCGGTGCCATACTGGATTGCAACTTCTGTCATAGTGCTTCACCCAAATTTTCGATAAACTGATTGATCAGGTTCTGCTGGTCAGCTTCGTTGAGCTGGCGCTCCACAACCTTCTCTGCGATGGCCATTGCAACACCGGAAATTTCATCCTTTGCGTCGTTCAGAGCCTTCTTCTTCTCCTGGGCAATGTCGTTGTTTGCCTTTTCCTTGATCTGAGCAGCCTGAACCTTTGCCTGACCGATGATTTCCTCGGAACGGGCAGAGGCAGTCTTCTGGGCATGAACCAGAAGGGCATTGGCTTCAGCCTTTGCCTGGCGCATATTCTCCTCATAGGTTTCCTTGATGCTCATAGCTTCAGCGCGGGCGTCTTTGGCCTCACTGATTTCCTTGTCGGCAGCCTCGCGGCGCTGATCAAGAACAGCCATAATTTTGCTCAGAAAAAACTTCTTGATGAGAAACAGCTGCAAAAACAGATTGCAGATGACTACGATCAGGGTAGTAGGCTCCACTGCCACGAGGGACTGATAAATCTCCATTGATTTGCCTCCTTGCGGCTTAGTTTAATGAAATGTTTGATCTGGGAAATTAACCCAGGAACTTCATAAACTGACCGGGAGCAAAGAAGATCAGCAGCAGACCGGTAACGAAACCGTAAATACCGGTGGTCTCAGACAGTGCAACACCGAGAATCAGGGTGCTGGTGACATCGCCCTTACACTCGGGCTGACGGCCGATGGCTTCACAAGCGCGGGCAACAGCGTTACCTTCACCAATACCAGGGCCGATACCAGCGATCAGAGCGAGACCGGCGCCGATGGCGCAACCTGCCAAAGCAATACCTTTAGCTAATACCTGGAAATCGTTCATATAAAATGCCTCCTAAAAAATATTCCAATGAGTGATATTCAAATGGCTATCGGTGAAATCAATCACCGGCAGCCTGTTTGATGAAGATAGTGGTCAGCGTGCAGAAAATGAATGCCTGAATGCAGCCGCCGAACCAGTCGAAGTAGAAGCTGGTCATTGCGGGAATACCGACTGCCAGCCAAGGCACTGACTCAAAGAATCCGCCCATGTTGCTCAGAACGGAGAGCACACCCATTGCAGTGGCAATGATACCGACTACAAACCACAGATTCTTTTTCTTGCTCTTGCCGAAGAAAATCAAAGCGATACCGATAACGGTGACCACGCCTGCAATAATCAGGTTGCTGCCGAGAGCACCGAGAAGAGCGTGGCTTGCGGTAGCAAGCGCGGCATAAATCAGCGCACTGATAACCGTACCGGAAAGGATGTTGCCGAAATGACGGCAGGCCATACTGATGGGGGTGAAGAGCTCTGCCATCACGTTGATGGGGGCCATCACAAAGATGGGGTCCAAGAAACTCTTAAGGTATCCACCGATACCGGCAGATTTGATCTTGTGATAAGTAATGAGAACAAATACCACCAATGCCCAGCCAAGCTCTGTCATCAGGTCAGCGGTGGGGCTCCAGAAGCCCAGCAGACTGATGAGGTTGGAAACTACGCTGGTGATGAAGATGGTTCCTACCAGAGGGATGTAGCGGTCAAACTCCGTGCCCATGTTTCCGTGGACAAAGTTAACCAAGGACGTGACGAGCATTTCTGCAACAGCTTGCTTGCGGGAGATTCCTGTGACCCGCAGGTTGGAACCGAGCCAGATGCACAAAACTGTGATGATGGCAAGAACCAGCCAGCTTACAGCAACCGTCTGGGTGATCCGGATTGTGCCAAGCAGCGGAACATTTTCGAATGTCGCTAGGATTCTGGCACCGTTAATTGAAATATCCATTGTTGACTTTCACCTCGTGTTCAATAATAGCGGGTTACACCTCGAAGCTGTTCAGGGAGTCTTCGGAATTTTCGATTTCCTCGGGACCCTCAACATCTTCGTGAGCGACGGATGCAACAGGGGGACGCTCGCTGGGGTCGATGAGCTTTCCTCTGCTCTGCAGGAAATAAATCACCACGGTGGGGA
>JARIAT010000033.1 GCA_029257715.1 Faecousia sp.
ACAGTCTTTGTCTGAATTCCCTGGTTATCTACTTTGGACAGCAGCAGAATATTTCCGACAAGCTTCGAGAGCCGTTTGGTATTGAAAAGGATCTTGCTGATATAGACCCCCTGTTCTTCCTGCTGGCAGGGATCCGTATCCTGAAGCAGCGTCGCATACCCCTCAATTGCGTTGATGGGTGTTTTAAATTCATGGGACACATTGGAAATAAACTCGGTTTTGAGAATCTCTGTCGAGCTTAGCTCCTTGGTCATACGATTAAAACTTTCGTTGATCTGTCGAATCTCTCGAAACATATGATTTGTGTTGAGCGTGACATCAAAGTCACCTTGCGCAACTTTCTGAAGGGCATACCCCAAATTGAGCAGCGGATCAAAAAAGAACTTTACCATCAGTGTTGTAATCGCACTGCCAAGAATTGAGCTGACAATTACAAGCCATACTGCGCTGGACAACTCATTCAGCACCGGAAAAAAATGGACCAACGTTCCCATCAGCAGTGTAGCCAGCGCATTGATAATCAAAAGCTCCAGAATAATAAAGATCGTGAAAAAAATACGCATGGGAATCCGCGGAAACTTATGACCCATGTTCTTCCGATTTTTCATAGTTTTACCACCTTATAGCCCACACCTCGCATGGTGACAATCTTAAAATCTGTGTTATCCCGGAATCGATCCCGAAGCCGGCCGATATGGACGTCAACCGTATGGGTATCACTTTCACTGTCATACCCCCAGATTTCATCCATCAGCTGCTGTCGTGTAAAAATCCGACCGGGATAAGACGCCATTTTATATAGAAGCATGAATTCCTTCTGTGGGAGAACCGATGCTTCCCCATTGGATATAACTGTGAGCGAATCACACTCGAGGATTGTGTTTCCCAGAACCTGACGGCGATCATTGATCATCTGCGCGCGGCGAAGCAGTGCGCCTACCCGAAGTACCATCTCATTCACATTCACAGGTTTTACCATATAATCATCCGTACCGCTCAGAAATCCCTGCCGCATATCATCAAAGCTGTCTTTGGCTGTAATCATCAAAACCGGCGTTGCGTTTCCGGATTCTCGCAGCTGGCGGACCATCTCAAATCCATCCATCACAGGCATCATTACGTCAGATATTATCAAATCATAATAGCTTTGATCTATGGCATCCAGTCCTTCCTGCCCATTGGATACGCCTTTCACCGTATACCCATTTTTGAGAAGCACATGGGAAAACAGCTGACGCAGCTCCTGATCATCTTCTACAATTAAAATCTTTAGCATATTATTCCTCCCCTCACCATTCTGCGGATTTTCCGCCTGAATATCGAAATATGCTTTTATTTTACTACAGATCTCAATTTTTTTCCATATGAAAATACAAACATTTCTCTAAGGCTGCATGGAGAATCCAAACTCGCAAAAACGCAAAAATTTGACAGAATATTCAAATTTCATTCATGTTTTTGCGTTATATTGATTCAAAATATACCATGCATCAAAGGAGGATGACTTATATGCAGCAAGAGAAAAAACAGATGATGCCCTATATCGAGAGCAGACTTCGCCACAATATTCTAGAAATGCCAAAAGAGATTCGACGCGCCAGTGGCATTTCCATTTACGGTAGAAGAATTAAAAGCCTTGTTTTTACAACAGATCTTGCAATCATCAAAAACTGCGATGCAGATGCTGTATTTGCAGTCTATCCTTTTACACCGCAGCAATCCATCAGTGATGCTCTGATTAAAGCGGCATATGTTCCCGTATTTTGCGGTGTTGGCGGTGGAACGACTCAGGGTCTTCGGACCATCAATCTGGCCAAAGATGCAGAAAGTCAGGGCGCTATGGGAGTTGTACTCAATGCGCCAATTAACAATCTGAATCTTATGGCTGTCTCCCGTGCCGTAGATATCCCCGTGATTATCACGGTCGTGGACAGCAAAACCGATATCGGTGCCAGAATCGAAAACGGCGCCTCCATATTGAATGTCGCGTCTGGCCCCAGTACGCCGGAATTGGTCCGTTCCATCCGCGCCGAATATCCCGATGTCCCAATCATTGCTACCGGAGGAAACAGACCGGATTATATTCTTGAAACAATCGAGGCCGGTGCAAATGCGATTACCTATACCCCACCCTCCACGCAGGATCTATTTAAAACCATGATGGCCAAATATCGGGGATAGTCCCACCAAGGCCGCATTGCTTTCATTCGTAATCAAGAGCCGCAGAAAATCTGCGGCTCTTGATATTTTTCTGTAATTATATTGATCTTTCGCATTCCTGCCAGAACTCAGATGCAGCTTTTTCATACTCCTCTTGATTGACATAGTAACTCATGCCATGATCCGCTCCCGGTACAATCAAAAGTTTTTTTGGTGCTGTACAGGCCTTATAGTTTTCATAGGTCATCTCCACAGGAACAAATGTATCATCCGTTCCATGAACAAGCATCACAGGAACTTTAGAATTTTTCAGTGCCTCTGTTGTAGAACACTCCATCGGCCCGAGTTTGATTTTCTTACGGCAGAGATCATCCACATCAAATCTCCGAATTCCAAAGTTCAAATGCAGGTTTTCTGTGGTTATATGCTCCCAAATCTCCTGAGGAGACGTAAACCCGCAGTCTGCGGCGATTCCCTTGACATTCTGTGGAAGGTTGAGGTTTGCCGTCATCAGGACGGTAGTAGCCCCCATAGAAACACCTGCCAGATAAATCGGAAGTTTTTCGGGAAATTGCTCATTGATCCAGTTGATCCAATCGAGACAGTCATACCGCTCCAGCATTCCAAACCCCATGTAATCTCCGCCGCTGTCATTCTGCCCTCTCTGCTCAGCGTATAGGACATTGCAGTCACTCCTATGCCAGAAATCTGCAATCATTCCAAAATCTTGATCCCAAGAGGAACGCCAACCGTGCATCGCCAGAATAAAGCGTTTCGGATGCTCACAGGTATGCAAATGTCCAACGAGGTTGATTCCATCGTTGCTCTCAATCTCCACTCGTTTGCAATCTGAATTCTTCAGTTTTTCCGCGGCAATTTCCAAATCTTGAAGAAACATTTCCTGATATGGGGTTCCTCGGATCATCTGCCGTGTTGTATTTTCATCCAAAAGACTTTTAGGCTTCTGGCGATCCATCGCCATATCCATCATAAATTTTGTAAGTTCGTGGGAAGCTACCGCAGCAGCAGTGATGCCTGCGGCAACGGCGCCGACACCAATCCATCGTTTGGTACTCTTTTTCATCATAACAGACTTCCTTTCTTTCTGAAAATTCCAGATAAATCAACATACGGTATTCCGGCATTACTGATTTGACCCTATCCTACCCCATTAGTTACAACCTACTGTAAACTAAAGATAAATTATTATTGAACTTTCCTGTTTAGAAGACTGTTTTGTGACAAAACTGTAAGGGGAATCCAATGCAATCCATGACCTGTGCCTCGCATCCAAGCAGAAGCTTCGGTGGGCCATATTCCCCTTGCAGCAGAAGGCTGGGGCAATCATTTGTATATGCAGGAGTTTCGAATGAAGGAGTCTGGGTTAGAACTAACCACTGAGCATGAGATCTCCCTGCGTTTTTCACAAAAACTAAGTAAATAGAGGCAAATATTTTGAAACCCTGTCCATTGTTTTTTCTGATGGAATCTGTATAATATTCAATGGTTAAAAAAGCCCTGTCGTGACAGGGCGAGAGAAAGGAAATTCATATGTCTGATCAAAATCCTAATAACGGCGCAATCCGAAATGCTTCTGCGTTGGGTGCTCCCAAAATGTTTATTTTGGGAATTCAGCATCTATTTGCCATGTTTGGCGCCACCGTTCTGGTTCCTGCCATCACCGGACTGAGCGTCAGTGCAACACTCTGCTTTGCAGGTCTCGGCACACTTCTGTTCCATGTCATCACCGGTATGAAGGTTCCCGCATTCTTAGGCTCCTCTTTTGCTTTCCTTGGTGCATACGCACTGGTTGGCAGCGCAGGCATCCCCATTCAGTACTGCTGCTTCGGTGTGGCAATTGCCGGTCTAATGTATTTGGTGCTGGCTGCCATGTTTAAGATCTTCGGTGCCGCAAAAGTCATGCGTTACTTTCCTCCCATCGTCACCGGCCCCATCATCATCGCAATCGGTCTGACCCTCTCCGCAACTGCGATCGGCAGTGCCTCTTCAAATTGGGCCGTAGCACTCGTCGCCATTGTGGTGGTTGTTGCCTGTAACATCTGGGGCAAGGGTATGGTCAAAATTGTCCCGATTCTGCTTGGTGTTGTTGCCTCCTATGTCGCAGCCATGATCTTTGTACCTGACGCCCGGGCATTGCTTGTAGAGAAGGTTTCCGCTGCAGCATGGATTGGTCTTCCGGTTCATTGGGAAGATACTGCCCTTTCTATTTTTGGAAAGGATTTTGACGGCGGTATGCTGCTGACCGCAATTATTACAATTGCTCCCATTTCCTTGGCTACCATTGTGGAGCATATCGGCGATGTGTGTGCCATTTCCTCCACCGTCGGTCAGAATTTTGTTGCAGATCCCGGACTGCATCGCACTTTAGCAGGAGACGGCATTGCAACCGCCGTCGCAGCTCTGTTTGGTGCGCCCGCAAATACTACCTATGGTGAAAACACCGGTGTTCTAGCTTTGAGTAAAGTCTATGACCCTCAGGTTATTCGTCTGGCTGCCGTATTTGCAATTATTCTCTCCTTCAGCCCCAAATTTGCTGCAATTGTCGGAGCAATGCCCGCAGCTACCATGGGCGGTGTCAGCTTGATTCTGTACGGTATGATCTCTGCTGTCGGCGTCCGTAACGTGGTTGAAAATCAGGTGGATTTCACAAAGAGCCGCAATGTGTTGATCGCCGCTGTCATTCTCGTTCTCGCTATCGGATTGAAGTATGGTACCGGTACCGTTGAGGGAATTGCGTTCTCCATCGGAGAGATTAACATTCATCTGTCCGGTCTTGCGGTTGCAGCGCTGGTTGGAATTATCATGAACGCAATTCTTCCCGGCAAGGATTACGAATTCGGTGTGAATCCTCAGGGAGATGAATCTGCTGATTTCGGCCGAGTCGGTGAGTAAGCTCCTGAATCAGCCGCTTTTTGAATCTTGTAAATCTGCGCCCCCTTGATCAAGGGGGCGCAGTTATTATCTCTCTTTACCTTGCATGATTTATCCGTAGAGTGGGAATCTCTTGCAGATTTCGGCTACGATTGCCTGCACTTCCTCTGCGGTTCCTTCGTAATCCCGAGCCGTCATTGCGATACAGTGGGCAATCTGCTTCATTTCGTCATGTCCAAGACCCCGGGTAGTTACAGCAGCCGTTCCGATTCGAACACCGCTTGTAATCGAAGGTTTCTCTGGGTCTCCAGGAATAGCGTTTTTATTAAGCGTAATATGGTTGGCATCCAGCCGCTCCTGAAGCTCCTTTCCTGTAATGTGCATTGGACGCAGATCCGCCAGCATCAAATGGTTATCTGTACCGCCCGTAATCAGGTCAAACCCTTCTTTCAGAAGAGCATCCGCAAGAATCTGCGCATTGTCAACCACACGGCGGGCATAATCCTTGAAATCCTCGCTCATTGCTTCTTTCAGGCAAACAGCTTTCGCCGCAATAACATGTTCCAGAGGGCCGCCCTGTGTTCCTGGGAATACTGCGGAATTCACCTTCTTGGCATATTCTTCTTTGCACAAAATCAAGCCGCCTCGTGGACCGCGAAGGGTTTTGTGGGTAGTAGTTGTGACAATATCTGCATAAGGAACGGGATTTTGATGAACCCCACCTGCCACAAGACCGGCAATATGGGCCATATCTACCATCAGCACAGCGCCCACCTCATGCGCAATATCCGCAAAAATACTAAAATCAATTGCCCTCGGATAAGCGGATGCACCTGCAATGAGAAGTTTCGGCTGAGTCTTTTTGGCAAGATCCCGAATCTCGTCATAGTCAATGCGTCCTGTTTCGTGGTTTACATCATAAGATACAACATTGTAGTATTTACCCGATAGATTGCTCGGACTTCCATGAGTCAGATGTCCGCCGTTGGCAAGACTCATTCCCATCAGCGTATCGCCGGGTTTCAGAATAGCCAGTTCCACCGCCAGATTTGCCTGTGCGCCGGAATGGGGCTGCACATTGGCTGCTTCTGCGCCAAACAGTTCTTTTGCCCGCTGAATACAGAGGCTCTCAACTTCATCAACATGCTGACATCCACCGTAATAACGCTTTCCAGGAAGTCCCTCTGCATATTTGTTCGTCAAGATTGAGCCCATCGCCGCAATTACGGCAGGAGATGCAAAATTTTCGGAAGCAATCAATTCCAGACCATCTTTCTGGCGTACAAATTCACGATCCATCATCTGTGCGACTTCCGGATCAAATCGAGAGACAAATTCAATAGAGTCCAACAGTTTCGTATACATATGATTCCTTCTTTCTTATGGGTGGTAACATTGGGCCGGTTAAGAAAAACCGAAAATCTCCCGAGATTCCATGAGGATGCCTCAGGTTTTTCCGGTTCTCTTTTAGTATATACATTCCACAATCGTTGTCAATGGATCTCGCAATTTTACATCATTTTAAACAAAATTGATTCAATCAATCGCCAAATCAGCTTCAGATTGTTGTACGGTTTTGATTGACCCAAAGGAAAATATGCGGTAAAATAACGAGGAAAGGAGTGAACTGATATGCAAAAAAAATCGTCTCGCTGGATGATATGGACGAGTGTGATAATTGTGGTAATAGTGGCTCTCGTAATCGGCACACTTTGGCTCTTCGGTGTTCCGAACGGGCAGAAGTTATCTGTTCTGCTGCACTCTGCCATGGAATTGGAGTCATTTGACGGAGAACTTTCTATTTCCATTTCGACAGATGAAGGAAATTTAGAAGTCGAAACGGAGCTTTTTCGCAGAACCTCCAATGATTTGGCGCTTTATGGGGCAGACATCCATGAAATCCCTTTTTTCTTTTCCAATCATCGCATCATTTTTGATAATGGCAGAGCATTTGATCTTGGAGACACAATCCCGGAAATGGAATTCGATCCAGAACATCTATTAAAAATGCTGCCCTTTGCAGGGGTCAAAGCACATCCGAAAGGTTCCGATACATTATATTCTATGAAGCTGACCGCTTCTAAAATGCAGATGATTTTTCCCGATCTTTCTGACGGATCATCGCTTTTCGCAGAATTTACGGAACACGACGGCAGTCTTGCCGAAATTAATCTTCAATTCCGCGATGATGAAAGAGATCTGAATATTCAATTCTCCTTCCTGCCCGAGATGAAAAGGGATATCCCAGTCGAGGTATGGAACGGCATTACTGTCCAGGACCCTCCATCTCTTGATGTAATTGAGCCATTAGTGGATGCGCTCGTAAGTCTTTCAAAGACAAATCCACGTGGAGCGGAGCTTGATGTGAATGCCGACTGCGGTCCGATTGCACTGACGGATTCTATGACGCTTTACAGCACTGACAGCGGCCTGTATTTGCTGAGAAAAGGTGCTGTCAGTCAATTGGACGGTCTGGAGCTTTCCGACCAGATGTTTTTCGCCTTGGGATATACCCTCTGTCGAGACGGACGGTTCAGTCGTATCGGAGATTCCGGAACATATTCTCTGACATTTCCTGCCGAATCTGTAAAAGCTTGGTGTGTAGGGATTCTTCCAGAGATCAAGATTCTGCCGATTTCCTATGATGACGCTTCGCTTGTTTTTGAAGTAAAAGAGAATATGCTTTCTCAACTAAAAATGGATGTTTCAGGACAAATGCCATTTCTCACGAAAACGATCAATATCTCCCTTGGGATCACACTTCATCCCCTTCCCCAGGAAACGCTGGTGCTCCCCGACGGCATTGAATAGCTTTTTCCTGTCAGCGGTTGTTATTCATTATAACTTAGCAGGTACCGGTTTATACCGATACCTGCTATTTTCATGTGGAGCCGTCCTCTCTCATTTTTTAGGACACCCGTCACAATTTTCCCCTGCATGATGTCTCGCTCAGAAGGAAACTATCTCTTTGAAACGATAAATGCCCCGAGGACAGCCGCTGCCATCCTCGGGGTGATACAGAAAAATGATTATCCGGCGAAATCAACCACCAAGATTTTCGTAAAATTTTTGCTTTTTTTGGGTTTCATAACCTTTATATTCACCGCAGCAAAGCTTATCGAATCCACACGAAACGAGTTCTTCCCAGCTAGCCAACTCTGAATTTACCAGAATAGGATAGTAGAAAATACCATTTTTTTCGGCTGCGTCACAATCCCCGGGGGCATCTCCCACCATCAGAACATGATCTTGTGCATAACCAAACTTCATCATCTGCTCAATGCAGTGCGCCTTGCTGCCACAATCCTGCGCAAGTACGATATCCGTATGCTCCAACAGACCGAACTTTCCCCATTCTGTTTCAACTGCATCACGATTTGCACTGGATACCATAGCGACATCTGCAAATTTATGGGCTGCTGCCAGTCCCTGCTTTGCTCCTTCAAATGGAATTTTCACATCTTCCGGCAGCGCAACAATGCAGCGGTTGACTGCCTGACTCCATGCCAATGCCTTTTCAAGGATCTGCTTTGCCTCAGAATTCTGTGCCGCTTGCGCCGCAGCTGCAACGCCTTCATTGGAAAGCGCCGGCGCAGAATTTGCCCAAGTCTGCAACGCTTCAATTCCGGGAATTGCGCAGTACTTCTGACTAATCTCACCAAGCGCCATTGCAAGACCCTTGAATCGATTTATGCCTCTGGTCATCTGGAAGAGATTGATCTCATTCCACCGCTCAAGAATCTCGTCCTGCCACTGCTCCAAATGCCATTCCCGAACCATGCAAGGACCGAAGCAATGAAAATGCTTGCAGTTCATTGTATCCATCACACATCCGTCGGAGTCAACACAGATGAGATAGTCGTGCTTTCTTTCAAAGGAATCAAATACAGACATTGTTTTCCTCCATTAAAGACGGGTATCCCACATACCGCAGAAGCTGTCAATGGGATCAATTCCCTTAAATGCCTCAGGACCGGCAACCAGTGCGTCAACCAAAGCATCCAGCGTCTCATCCTTGGAATCATAAGCGTTGATAAAGGTCTTCAGCATGGGGCAGTCCTGCAGAACCGTGGGCTTGTTCACGCTGATGCCAATAACGGGGAGCTCATAGACATACCAAGGAATTTCTCCGCCGCCCTTGGACAGGCCGAAGGAAGGATGTCCGCCATTGACATCAAACAGGGAAATAATCAGATCCTGACCGGATACAAAGTCAGCAATTGCATTTTTTCCCGCAAAATACATGTTCATATCAGGTTTTTCTCCGGCCGCAATCCGTGCCTTCATGGCATCGAGGGGGCTTTCATAAATAAATGCGTCAAATCCCTTTGCGCACAAGCGCTTGCAGAGCTTCTGTGCAGGTGTCTCAGGCGTCTTCCCCTTGGGCATTGCTGCCGCAAACAGGGCTGCCATGGGATGCTCCGGTCCTTTGATGGAAACAATCATAATACGCTTGGTCTTTTCCGGAGAAATTGGGAGAATAGGCTCCAGATTCTTGACCAGTGTCAGGCAATCCCGGCTGATCTGTCTGGAATAATCCTGATATTCGGAATTATGCAGCTTTTCACCAAGCATCTCTGCACTGGGACAAAGTTCCTCAGATGCTTTTTTATTAAGTCCAATATGCGCTTTCAGACCAAGAATCCGCGTCAATGCCTCGATCATACGAGCTTCGGAAATGATACCGCTCTGATATGCGTCCATCATGGTATTGAAATCCTCATCCGGATCATTGAAGAACAGGAACATATCGCATCCGGCATTGATTGCTGCGGGCAGCATATCCTTGCGCTTCATCTGGTCGGTCATTCCGACCATATGGGAAGCATCGGATACAACCATTCCATTGAAGCCCAGCTTATTTCTCAGAAGATCAGTCATAATTTCAGGGCACAGCGTTGCAGGCAGCAACTCGGAATCCTTAATTCCGGGTTTGATATCTCTCATATAATTGGGCATGAAGATGTGTCCGCCCATAATAGCCTCCAAACCGCCGTCAATCATCGTCTTATAGACGTGTCCGTAGGTCTGCATCCAGTGTTCCGCATGAAACTCATTGATATTGTGGGACAAATGCGCATCCCGGAAATCCTGACCATTGCCGGGGAAATGCTTGGCGGTACAGGCCACTCCTGCGGTTTCATGAAGACCTTCCATATAAGCTTTACCCATTGCTGCAACACGGTTGTGATCGCATCCAAATGCACGGGTCAAAACTTCATCGCAGTTCGGATTGTATACGATATCAACAATGGGCGCAAATGCCATGTTGCACCCGGTAGCTGCAATCTGAGCGCCGGAAACACGGCCCATATCCTGTGCATACGCAGGACGATCTGTAGCCGCAACCTTAATTCCACTTCCGACGAAAGTTCCATCCTGACATACGCCATTTCCACCTGCTTCAGGATTGCAGGCAATGAAAACAGGAATCTTTGCGTACTTCTGGAGTATGCGATTCTGCTCGAGAACCTTTTCGCCGGACAAATTATTATATCGGCAGCCTCCAAGATGGTATTTCTCCATCAGTTCCTTCAGATATCCCTCCTCCTGGCTGGAAGTAAGCTGGAAGAACAATTGACCTACTTTTTCCTCATCCGACATAGATGCAATGGTTTTTTCCACCCACGCAATGTCCTCGTCGTCGAGAAAATAAGGTTTTGCTTTTAAATCAACCATAATTCGTTGTATCCTTTCTGATTCAATTGCATAAGTGTTATTATACCAAAAAATGGATATTATTTCAACATAGGTTTTAAGCTGCAATATTGTTTGTTTTATTATTTACAAAATGGAAATAAATTACAGGTAAATTCTGAACAAAAACATCAAATTTTTATCAGAAAATAAATTCTTTTCCGATGAAGCTATAAAAACGACTTTCTTTTTCATTTTATCACTGTTATAATACTGATATTGATAATTTGGGAGGACTCGCTATGGACAATTTGGATCAAGCTTCCAGCTGCTTTGAGAATCTTCGCCATAACCATACATTTTTTCAGGAAGATTGCGTAAGTCTCAGCGGTACATGGAGACTGCTGGAGATCCGTACAGGCGAGGCTGTGCCGGAGGACATTGCCAATCCTGATTTCTCCGATTGTTCGTGGGAGACTTGCGCTTTACCACTAGAATGTCCGGAGCAGGTATATCTTCATGAAGATCCAATAAAAGAAATTCTGTTCAACTCCCGCAAGACAGACTTACAGGATGAGCTTCCCCTCAGACATTTATTCTTTAGGAGAAACTTTCAACTTCCGGAAAATTGGCAGCTGCGTACAACTCTTCTTCGCTTCGACGGAATCGGCGCGAGTATCCGCCTTTGGATCAACGGCACATATGTTGGCAGCAGTAAAATCAGTCTCTCCCCAATCGAGTTTGATATCACTGCTTATGTCCATCCAGAAGAAAACAGCATATGCATTGAACTACAGGATAATCAGGAATTCTACACTCATCTTCAGCCACATCAATGGATCAAACAGGGGATTTTCGGTGAAATACAGCTCTATTCCCTGCCTCATCAGAGAATTGACGATTTGTTTGTCCGATCAGAATTTCAGCCGAATGGCAGTGCTGCCGCACTCCATGTGACCTTGTTTACAAGTAATTCCGAAGGATTGTGCGCCAAAATTGCGATTATGGAAGAAAATCAGGTATTGTTTTATGGAGAGGGAACCATAGAACATAATCAGCTGACCGTCAGAATTCCCTGCTCCGGTGTCACTCTTTGGTCTTGTGAACAGCCTGTGCTTTATCGGATTGCAGTGATTTTATCGGACGGTGTGGGAGTTTATCATACCCGTGAGATCTGTTATGGTGTTCGGAAGCTTGAGATGGATTGCAACGGAATTTTACTCAACAGTATTCCCATCAAGCTTTATGGTATCAATTATCGGCGAAATAAAACCGATCCGTTTACTCTCCGCCAGGATATCGAATTGATGCGCAGCTGTGGGATCAATGCGATTATGGTTCGTTCCGCTCTTCCGGATCGATTCTATTCCCTATGTGACGAACTTGGCATATACGTCATTGACAGCAGCTGTTTGCGAGGATCTCCGGTTTCGATGGAAACGGCTGTTTGTCAGCTGGAAGAGCATCTGATGCTTGCTCATCGAAACCATCCATGTATTCTCATTTGGGATATTCTTCAGCAGCGAGATCAGATTGAGCAAATTGATCCCAGTCGTCCAGTAATCAAAGATTTTTTTGCAATCGACGAACCGAATTGTGAGCATTTGCAGATGTATCTCAACCACGAGGATATCGATGTGCGCCCCTCGGGTCTGCGCCGCTTCCTCAATTCCGGTTCCGTGATTTCCAGTAACTGCTATCAAAATCTCCCCTTTCTTGTGACTTCCTTTGGCAAGATCTGCGGAAACGGTGCCATTCCGACGGATGAATTTGTTCAGCAAATGCGGAACCATCCGCAGCTGTGTGGAATCTTTTTATGGAATTTCACAGACCAGACCTGCTCTGGACAATGGTTGAAGGATTGTCTAACCGGTCTTGTCAGTGAAACAGGTACTCCGCATGGACTGATTGCATCCGTGCGTAAGAGCTATCAGCGCCTGACCTTTACTCGGTACAACAGTAATATTACCGTTCATAATTTCGATTCTGTTCGGAATCTTCAGGATTATACCGTCATTTGCCAGCTGCTCCTTGATGGCACTGAAATCGAGCGGTTTCAGGTAGCTCTCTCCGCCCGTCCCCAAGATGCCGCAACCTTTCCTGTCCAGTTTCGGCACCCGATGTTTCATTGTGGTCTGTACACCTTGAGAATTTCCGCATCCATAGGCGAAACAGAAGAAGCATGGGCCGCTTGGAAGCTTCTGGATCTGCCTCCGATTCGAGAGGACAGTCCCGGTGGAAGTATCCGTGATGAAGACGGAAATGTAATTCTCCGCACGGAAAAAACGTCATATATCATCAACCGATCTACGGGAAACCTTGACCAGATTACTGTCAACGGTGAAAATCTTCTGACTGACCCTTTGACTCCGGAATTCTGCCGTCCCAAAACCCCATTGGGGGGTAGCCAGAGACAATCCGACGAATGGGAGAAATTGACTCTGAAAAACAAGCTCCCCAAACCAACCATGGTTGAAGTAGATCATATGGCACGTTCTGTCTCCATCAGTCAAAACGTTGGTTCCGGACTGCTCCGAATCTATCATTTGTATTCCAGCGGAGCCCTTGAACTAGAACTGCGTCTCCGCACTTCTAAAACCTCGCCAACTCGTATTGGCTTAAGCTGCGGTCTGCCTCAGAGATATTGTAATTTTGAATGGACGGGACTTGGCCCATATGACACGTATCCTGACCGAATGGAAGGGGGCGAGTATTCGAATTATTGCGCCAATGTATCTCAGAATCAGGATTTGTTCCCGATGATTCAGGAATACGGCAACAAAATGGAGATCCACCGGCTCACACTGACGGATTCCTCGCATAGTGGAATTGAAATTGTATGCCCAGAGGGATTATCTGCCAGTGTGCGGCAATGGAGCCTGGTGCAGTTGTGCAGCACAGAAAGTGTCTCTTCACTTCCTTCTTCAGATCGCACATTTCTAAATCTCGACGTGGTTCAGAACGGACTGAGGGAAGAAATAATTGCTCCGCATACAACTTATACATACCGCTTTATCATTTCTCCCATCCTATAAAAAAGCGCACGATTTAACGTGCGCTTTTTTTCAAATTCATTTGAGAATATTTTTCCGAAAGAATCTCAAATGCAAGCTCTGGATCATCGACCTGACGGACAGCTGACTCCATAGGACAAAATCCATCCTTGGTTCTGTTCAAAATTGCATCGACTCTCTTTTCAAACGAATATGAAATTCCAAATCTATCCAAAACCTCAGCTGCGCCGGTGCTCATGATGCCGGCATAGATATGACACACCCCCATACGGGCATACAAAAACGCAGTTGCTTTTCCAACAACCTTATCGGCGGCAGAAAATCCGTGGCAGTCCGCTTCTTGCTCCAACCATTGCATCAGCGGCCGAATGCCTCGTTCGGTACTCGTATAAATCACATCGCCTTTCACAAGTACACAGGTGTATCCATGTTTTTTTAGATGATCCATTGCAATTTCAAGATCTGTCATACAAATTCTCACTTTCGTATTATCAGGATTGTGTCTAGATTATAGCACAGGCTGTGCCCGTGTCAATTGTATGCAGGAATTTTCATACATTTGAAAAAGCCGCGGTTTCTACCGCGGCTTTTTCAGATGGCAACAGGCTTTGGTTGAAGCGTGGGTTCCAACGGGCAGTCATAGCCGTCCGCTGCCATGACAGCAAACTCTTCTCGGGCTTGCTTGAGTAGCGTCTCATCTTTCATCAGATCTGCGGCAGTACCTGCCAAAACCTTCGCCGCGTAAAGCATCCCTTTATATCCGATGGAGGTCTTTCCAATGGACACATTCTGCCAAGAATGTCCTGGAGAATTTGAAGTCCATGTAACGGCGGTAAACTGCGCTGTTGGCGTCAACCAGCTGACATCTCCCACATCGGTTGAGCCACATTCAAATGCGTCTGAGGAAACATAGGGCATCACGAAATCATTCAACGGTTTTTTCCCATTGTTCGTCTTTTCACGCACAAGTTTACGCACCTCCGCACTGAATTTCGGTGCGATTCCAGGCAGCGAATCACTGGAATAAGTGTCAAACAGTGCTTTTGCAAAGGCCTCTTCCTCAGATGTATGAACCGGAATCGGCGTCTCCAGAAGATTTCTGTATAGAGCCTGCTCCAAAACAGTATTGGACAAAGTACTTGAAGTTCCGTCCACTTGGCAGATTTCTACTGTGGTATCGGTCATCATGCAAGCTCCCTGTGCAATCCGGTTCACACGCTCCAGAAGCTTTTTTGCATTGGTAACACAATCAGATCGAACCATATAAAGTAATTTGGCGGAAGACTGAACCACATTCGGCGAGGCCCCACCAGCATCCAGAAAAGAATAGTGGACCGATTCAAAACTTTTCATATGCTCCCGTAAAAACTGCACGCCCACATTCATTAGTTCCGCAGCGTCCAATGCGCTACGTCCATTATAAGGATCACCGGCTGCATGGGCAGAAATTCCTTGAAATGTGTACGTCAACTGTAACGAAGCAGCATTGCTTCCGGTTGTGACTTCATTGGTATCTCCGGGATGCCAGCAGAGTGCTGCATCGAGGTCCTTAAATTCTCCATCCCGTGCCATAAAGGTCTTTCCGGCGCAGCCCTCTTCTCCGGGACAGCCATAGAATACAACTGTCCCCTGCAATTCACCTTCTTCGATCATCCTTTTCACCGCTACTGCCGCGGCCAAAGATCCAACACCCAGAAGGTTATGTCCACATCCATGGCCATTGCCCCCGGGGATCAAGGGATCCTTTGTCACTGCTCCGGGCTTCTGAGATAGACTTGAAAGGGCATCAAACTCGCCCAGGATTCCAATCATCGGTCTCCCAGAGCCAAATGAACCGGAAAACGCTGTCGGGATACCAACCAGATTTTCCCGCACCTCAAACCCTTCTCTTTTCAGAAAATCCACATAGCAGGCTGTGGATTGATACTCGTTTAATGATAACTCTGCATAGCTCCAAATCGCATCACTGATGGCAATCCATTCCTCGGAACGGGACTGGATATAGTCGTAGATTTTCTGTTTCATGGTAATTGTTCCCCTTGTATTACAGCACCTTGGACAGGAATTCCTGAAGTCTGGGGTGTGTCGGATGATTGAATACCTGATCGGGTGTTCCGTTTTCCTGAATATTTCCGTCCGCAATAAACAAAACTCGGTCAGAAACCTCTCTTGCAAAGCGCATCTCATGCGTTACAATTACGCTTGTCATACCGGATTTTACAAGTCCCTTGATTACATCCAGGACCTCACCGACCATCTCGGGATCAAGGGCCGACGTCGGTTCATCAAAAAGCATCACATCCGGCTCCATTGCCATTGCTCGAACAATTGCCAGACGCTGCTTCTGACCGCCGGAGAGATTTCCAGGCATTTCATCAAACTTGGAAATGAGCCCCACTCGATTGAGCAGATCCTTCGCCATCTCTGTTGCCTCTGCTTCTGACTTGCCCTTGAGCAGTTTCGGTGCAAGCTTAATATTCTCCGCAACACTCAAATGCGGAAATACATTAAACTGCTGAAACACCATACCCATTTTCTGGCGATGCTTATCAATATCCACCTTCTTGCCGGTAATTTCTTCGCCCTCGAAGAAGATATGTCCCTGATCCGGCACCTCCAGAAGATTGAGGCAGCGCAGGAACGTACTCTTACCGCCTCCGGAAGGTCCGATAATGGAAACCGCTTCTCCCTTATGAATGGTTTCATTCACACCTGTCAGAACATGGAGATCTCCAAAGCTCTTATGCAGGTCCACAGTTTTAATCATTTCCATTATACATTTGCCTCCTTCTTATGGGACTTCTTGTGATTTTTGTAGCTATGCGGATTATTAAGTTTCTTTTCGAAATGCTGAACCAGCTTGCTCAGAGGGAAGGTCAGGATCAGATAGAACATACCTGCAATAAACAACGGTTCCAGTGTCAGGAAGGTCGCACCCTTGACGATCAAGCAAGAAGTCATTAAATCTCCGAGGAAGAACGTGGATGCAAGCGAAGTCTCCTTCAGCATCATGATAAACTCGTTGCCAAGTGCGGGCAGAATATTGCGGACTGCCTGAGGCATGATAATTTTCTGCATAGTCTGACGACTGCTCATACCGAGGCTCCGGGCAGCCTCTGTCTGTCCCTTATCGACTGCCTGAATACCGGAACGAATCACTTCAGAAACATAAGCAGCGGAATTAAGGCAAAGTGCCACAGCCACCCACATAAACGGAGTCATATCCAAAATAGGAATCATCTGGGGAATGACAAAATAGAATACATACAGCTGCAACAGAATCGGGGTGCCGCGAATCACCTCGATATAGACGGAAACAAGAAACCGAACAATCTTGTATTTTGACATCTTCATAAATGCAACCAGAGATCCGAAAATCGTACCCAGCGCAACGGAGATTGCCGTCAGAATCAGCGTATTAGAAACGCCTTCAAAGAGAAAAATCTTCCAGTAATCCTGAAAAATATGAATCACATTCTGGAGGAATTCAAAAAAATGCATGTGTTACTTCCTTTCTTCACAACAAAAGATGATCCGGCAGCGTTGCTGCCGGCCATCTATCTTTGTTCTCATCTTACTGAGCTTCCGTCCCTGTCGGATCGGAGTAGCTTTCCTCAACGCCGATACCGGCCAGCTGTTCTGCTTCCGTATACCATGTTTCATACAGACCGGCAGCTTTTGCTTTGGCAAGAATCTCATTTACCTTTGCAGTCAGCTCATCATTCCCCTTCTTGAGAAGAATCAGATTGTCCGTATACTGAGGGTCAATTTCAAATTTGAATCCGGACTTGATGATATCTGGATTGTTGGCAATAATTGCATCGCCATTGCCGTCTGCTACAGCCATACAGTCAAAGTCACCCTTTTTCAGCTGGAGCAGTGCGGTGCCGAGATCACCGATGGTCACAATCTCACAACCGGGCAGCTGGCTCTTGCACAGAGACTCCTGAAGAGATGCAGTCTGAGCACCGATCTTAACCCCGTTGAGGTCCTCGGGATTTGTGAACTTGCCTTCGTTTCCGGCTAAAGTAATCAAAACCTGATTTTCTTCATTGTCTCCTGCATGATAGGTATCGGACATGTTATAATTCTTTGCACGTTCCTCCGTCCAAGAAAAACCGGACAGCGACATATCTGCGGTGCCGGTATAAACAGCGGTCTGGCATGCTTCAAAGCTCATCGGCATGATTTCAAGCTCCATGCCCATTTCCGAAGCGATGTACTTAGCAAGAGAAATGTCAAAGCCGACAAAGCGATCCTGTCCCGACTTGCTCGGATCAACAAACTCCATCGGAGAAAAGTCAGGGGAAACCGCAACTTTCAAGGTTCCGCTCTTGCTGCCGCATCCGGCGAACAGCCCCACAACCGTAACTGCTGCAATCATCAAGGAAATCAATTTTTTCATTTCTTTTACTCTCTTTCTATCCGCTTTATTGGGATGTTTTTTATGATTGAATTATATAATGTATATTATTCATTGTCAATTGAGTAAATATACAAATTAGTTTCGTATTATCACCTATGTTCCTGTCACTTTCACCACAATAATCAATTATGCGCTAAAATAATACGAATATTCATTCATTTTCGGATGAATTCTTATGCATAAACGAATAGCCGCACGGATCCGAAATACGAAACCGTGCGGCTGCAAACTATTTGTATGAAAGGATTTTCATCCATAGAGCGCTTTCAAAGAAACACGCTCAATTTCGCTGTATTATTGAGAATCAGATTCAACTTGAGGCGACAATGGTGCGCCATATCCCAAGTTCCATCAGTTATGCCATAATGAAGTGAACCCTTCTATTCATTAGAATGTACAGACCTCATCTTCACAAGGCTCCGCCGGTGTAACAGACGAGGCTGTCAGCACAGGACCCATCTCACCACGATAAAGGGAATGTTTTTCCGCAGAAACGGTTGCCCGAACCATAACCCAGCTTCGAGTCTTGAGGCTCTTAGCGGCAATCCATTTGCACGGCACACCGCAGAATTCGATATCTTCCACACAGCAGGTCATAACAAACCGGCCGGGAGCAAACATTCCATTGCGTTCTTTTCGAAGCATTGCAACCTGTGCCTTGAATTCAACCGTCTTGCCCTGATATTTTTCCGGCTCCTCCGTTACATCTCGGAACCATAACGCATAATCTTCATCCTTGATTTTGATGACAGGCGCATTAATATCAAAAGGCAGCGGATCTTCAATATCATCGAAAGCAGTCGATCCATCCAGAAAATCATACAGAATATCAATATTACGGTTCGCTGCACGAGCCAGTTTGTGCAGCGGCATTGTATCTGTGCCCTTCTCCAGACGATTGAACACAACCATCTGAGCACCAACCAACTTATCCATTACAAGATTGCGCATATTGTTGTTATAAGCCATGAATGTGGTTGTATCCGCAAACATCACTTCTTGTGCGATGACCCAATGCTCCGGAAATTTAGAATAAAGCTCACCGATCAGCTGCATTCCATTGAGCTCCGCAACTATACGCTCAGGCTTGTACTTTGCCTCCAATGCAGCCAGTTCCTTTGCGGTAACAGTTTCCTGATCAAGTACTTCCAGATAGACATTTTTATGAGGATAGGTGGAAAAATCGAATTCTTCTTCTCCTTCCTCAAAAGCCAAAATCAGGGTTTTCTCCCCTGCGTTGAAACGGGGATCTTCCAATGTTTCCTGAATGAACTTGGTTTTTCCCGCATCCAGAAATCCGGTAAAAGAATAAACAGGAATTTGCTTCATATTACACACCCATCAGCTTGGCAACAGCTGTTTCATCCAGTTTGGAGCCAATGACACACAGCCGACCAATCACACCGGCGCTTCCGGTGCGAATATCTGCCTCACCGGGAACATGGTCAAAATGAATCCACGTGCCGTCAACAGCGGGGACAATGCCCTTTGCTCTCAACACAATGCCATAGCTGCCGGAATCCAGCTCTTCCAGTGCATGGCGAATTTCCTCCTGTGTAAATTTCTTCGTGGTTTCAACTCCCCAGGAAGTAAACACTTCATCTGCATGATGATGGTGATGATGCTCATGATCGTGGTCATGGCAGCCGCAGGTGCAGTTCTCGTCATGCTCATGATGATGCTCGTGATCGTGGTCATGGCAGCCGCAGGTGCAGTTGTCGTCATGTTCATGATGATGCTCGTGCTCAGAAACAAGTGCTGCCAGATCAGCAGCCAAAGATGCGTTGCCTTCCATTGCTTCAATCAGCTGTTCTCCAGTCAGCTGATCCGCAGGAGTGGTAATGAGAGTGGCTTTAGAATTCTTCTCTCGAATCAGCTCCACGGCCTTATTGATTTTTTCTTCGGATACTACATCTGTTCTGGAAAGCACAATGGTCGTAGCGGTTTCAATCTGGTTATTGTAGAATTCTCCGAAGTTCTTCATATAAATCTTGACCTTGCCGGCATCCGCGACAGCGACAGTGTAACCCAGTTCTACATCGGGACCGATTACTTTTTTTACTGCTCCGATTACGTCGGACAGCTTGCCAACACCGGACGGCTCAATCAGAACACGATCAGGATGGTACTGAGAAATCACCTTCTCCAAAGCACGGCCGAAATCACCGACCAAGCTGCAGCAGATGCAGCCGGAGTTCATCTCTGTAATTTTGATGCCTGCATCCTTCAGAAAACCACCGTCAATACCAATTTCACCGAACTCATTTTCTATCAAAACAATTTTCTGGCCCTTGTAGCCTTCGGTAATCATCTTCTTAATCAGGGTCGTCTTGCCTGCCCCAAGAAATCCAGAATAAATATCAATTTTCGTCATATTCAGATTCACCTTTCAAAAAACTATTAAGCTGCGCACATTGTGTCACGGCTTGTAATCGAAGAAACACCTCAAGCAGGCCACTCTGCGAGCCTCCTCGAAATGTCTCATGGGAATATTGTCTTCTCTTTTATTATATCACAGGCAGTCAATATCCCCCAAGAAAATTTTCTCAAAATCTATCTGTTAGTTAAAACTAACTACTGTATTATAGCAGTCCTTTTTCAAAAATCAATAAAATATTTTGAAACATTGTTACTTTTCATCTTCTCTCCATACTGTAAGCGCATTGATGCTGCTAATTTCCCCGATCATAAGAGGCTCCCCGGGGCATCAAAAGATACCCCGGGGAGCCATCAGTCAATCAAAAATGTAATCGCTTACAAATACTTGAACCTAGCGGCACAGCGCCACCCGTTCCTTCCGTATTATAACACATAACCGAATAAAAGATTCTTAATTATCCTTAATTATGCTTTACATCTGCAAAAGAGTGCTTCTATCAAGAATTGCCTTTTCCTGTTTTTCCCTGCCGCACAGACTTCATCTTTCGAATCCCTATCCGAAGGAGCAGCCCTCCTCCACAGAGCAGAATACACAGATAAAATGACAGTGAGCGGCTGATTAACTCCAATTGAGCAGCAATATGAGATGGCATAATCGAGCCGAATCCATTTAAAAGCAGAATATCCGCAACCCCCATCCCTCCGGGAATTGGCACATAGTTGGAACCCATCACCACATACCCCTGTGTTGCCCAAATATCAAACATGGAGGCGCAATGAAGCTTCATGGCCCGGAACACAAACATGGTAATAGAAAGCTGGGCACATCTTTGCAAAAAATTAAAGACAAACGCTTGGAGCAGATAGAATTTCCGATTGGCTACCAGTTTCACCGTGCGCCGATAATCATCCATTTTCTCCTCTAAAAGTTTCAGTACCTCTTCCTGATTGCGGACCAGATGCAGCTTCCCTCCGAAGCGAATGACACCAGAAACTATACTCTGGAGAAGTGTTTCATGCCAAACCATTAAGTAAAGGACAAATGCCGTCACAAGCTGCATCAAAAAGCCAATCAATATCAGCATTCTAGGAATCAGACTAAACCGCAGAAATGTTTGCAAATTTAATCCGAAGCAAACAACGCCAATCATAAATGTCGCAAAAGCACACATCGTCAAATTGATAAGCAGTGCCGCAGTCGCAGTTGGAACAGAAATTCCATCCTGACGCATCAGCAATACACTTGCCGGCTGTCCTCCGGTTGCCGAAGGAGTTATGGCCGAAAAGTAGATATCTGCCGCGGCATATTCGCAGCAGTGACGGAATTTCGGACGAATTCCCAGTGCAAGGCAGATAGAGCGGAGAGAAAAAGCTTCAAATAGGATAAACCCAAACATACTGGCAATTGCGCACATTGCCCACACTGGATTCATTTCCAGAAGCTGTTGTCCAAGATCGGCTAACGAATCCTGTTTCATTTGAGCAGATACCGCTCCAATGCTTGCGGCAGCAATCAAAAGGAAGAGCGCAGACCACAGGAATTTTTTTATGATGCGTTTTTTTCGATCGCCTTTTTCCCCATTCGGATGTATTCCTTCGTCCATGCAGATTCCTCCTCTCATCTAATTTCCTGAAATCCATTCCATCATGCGCTGATCGATGCCCTGAATTTTCTCATCGGGAAAAGCATACTTGATTCATTTTAATACAAAATCATCAAAAAAGCAATCATCTCCGTGTACAAGTTTCCATTCTTTCTTGTGTCGAGTATTATAGCACAACTTTTGCAATTAAAATCTTAATATTGTTTAATTCATTCGTACATTTGAATTTTCAGTTATCCGGATCAAAAATATGGCACCGTCCATAATTCTTTCGGACGGTGCCATCTGTGATATCTTCAACCTTTTCGAATGGCGGAAGTTGCAACGACATCGATTGATGTCCCTGCAATTCCATGAAGAATTGTTTGTCCCATTACAATCGGCGCTTCCAGCTCTATGGACTTTAGTTCCTTCATACATTCAAAAATTTTTTCTTTTGGAACATCACAAGCTGTTTTTACGCTCACAACGGGACGTATACCTCCCCGAACCCGAACAGTAGTCGTAACGATTCTCGTGGGAGCTGTCAGCTCTTTTCTCGCATACTGATCCCCATTTTTACAGGTGTTTCCGCTGACTGAAACGACCCTGCCCTCCTGCATTTCCGCATGAAGCTGGCAGCCAAGGGGGCAGCAAATACACGTCAGATGTTTTATCTCCATATGCGTTATCCCTCCAGCTTTACGGTAATATCTTTTGCATCCGAACAGGATAGAATATCCTTACAGCGGATTTGTATTGTCTCCATTTCGCCCGGCGCAACCACTTTTCGATAGCGATTAAAAATTAAAGTATCCCCGACGTATCCTGTAATTTTCTTTTTCTCATAGAGATTATCCACGCGAAAACGAATGTTTACTTTCCCTTCGGATTCCAATGCTTCTGGCCGAATACAGGCTGGAACCGTATAGCGGATCCCCGAACCGCACAAAATTGGAAGCACCGTCGCCGCCTCTTGCACCGGCCGCAGAATATATTCTGCAGCATGGTACCCTGCGGATGCGGCTTCCTCACACACATAATCAACCAGATCATGCACATGCAGTACATTGCCGGCTGCAAAAATTCCGGGAACACTTGTTTCGAGGCTTTCATTCACCACAGGCCCATTCGTAACCGTGTTTAATTTTATACCGGCTCCTATGCTTAACTCATTTTCAGGGATCAAACCACACGACAGCAGAAGCGTATCACATTCATAGCACACTTCTGTACCTGGAATCGGTTTCCCATGGTCTACCTGAGCAATGGTGACCCCTTCTACCCGATCTTTCCCCTGAATATCCACCACGGTGTGGCTCAGCAAAAGCGGAATTCCATAGTCATCCAAGCACTGCACAATGTTTCTCTTCAGTCCTCCGGAATAGGGCATCAGTTCCGCCACAGCCCGAACCTCTGCACCTTCCAGGGTCATTCTTCTCGCCATGATAAGACCAATATCTCCCGATCCTAAAATAACCACTTTCCGGCCTGGCAGATATCCCTCCATGTTCACAAGACGCTGTGCTGTACCGGCGGTGTAAATTCCGGCGGGTCTGGAACCCGGGATATTCAGCGCACCTCTGGGTCTCTCACGGCATCCCATTGCAAGAACGACTGCCTTGGGATGAAGCTGAAATAGTCCGGCCTCTCGATTCACGGCTGTGAGAGTCTTATCTGCATCAAGCGCAAGCACCATTGTATCAAGCTTATACTCAATTTCCTTTTCTATCACCTTCTGAACAAATCGGTCGGCATACTCGGGGCCTGTCAACTCCTTGCGAAAGGTATGCAATCCAAATCCATTGTGAATACACTGATTTAAAATACCCCCAAGCTCCCGATCACGCTCCAGAATCAGAATATCCTGAATCCCAGCATCTCGAGCAGCTATTGCCGCGGCAAGTCCTGCCGGACCTCCGCCGATCACTACCAGATCATATTCTTTCATGGGTCCATCTCCTTATAATCTATCTTTATTCGTCCCCACAATCAAACGTGAGTTGCCACCGGATTTTGTAATTGCTTCCATGGGGATCCCCAGTTCTCTGGATAGAATCTCTATCACCCTCGGACTGCAAAATCCACCTTGACAGCGCCCCATTCCGGCTCTTGTCCGCCGCTTAACTCCATCAACACTTCTTGCCCCCGGAACACGATGAATTGCATCCACTATCTCCCCCTCTGTGACTTTTTCACATCGGCAAATAATCGTTCCATAGGCCGGATTCTCACGGATCAGGCGGTTTCTGTCCTCAAAAGACAACATCTGAGGATTTAAAATTCCTCTGCGGGTGCCACAGAACGATTTATTCTCTTCCAGATGCAGAATCTGTGTCACAATATCAGCGACCATAACCCCAATAGCAGGCGCACTTGACAAACCGGGGGACTCAATACCGGCACAGTCTACAAATCCGGGCTTTACTTCCTTGATTATAAATTCATGGTTGGATTCATGTGCGCGTAAACCTGCAAAACTGGTTATCGTCTGTCGTAAAGGCAAATTCTTCACCGCATCACCGCACTTCGCTCGTATCTGATCCAAGCCTTCCTGTGTAGTTGCTGTCTGATCCTTCTCTTGGATATCGATAGCCGTCGGTCCTATAATTATGTTTCCATGGACTGTCGGAGCCACCAATACACCTTTCCCCTTCTTGCCTGGAAGCTGAAACACTGTTTGATGTACATATCCTTCTGTTGAGCGGTCAAGAAGGAAGTAATCCCCACGTCTGGGGGTAATCGTAATTTTCTCCTCCGAAACCATGTTGTGGAATTTATCTGCATAGACGCCGGCTGCATTGACAACAACCTTCGATTTGATTTCGCCTGTTCCTGTCTGGAGCTTCCATCCGTGTTCCAGAGCTTCAATCCCTGTAACTTCTGTATTAAATCGGAATTCGACCCCATTTGTTGCTGCGTTTTCCGCCAGTGCGTATGTCATAGTAAATGGGCAGACAATTGCGCCCATGGGGGCATAAAGTGCCGCAATCGCATCTTCAGAAATATTCGGTTCAAGCTGCCTCAGCGCTTCCCGCTCCACAATCTGAAGATCTTCCACCCCATTGGCGACTCCATTTTCATACAACTTCATCAACGCCGGGCGGTCTTCCTCATTTATCATCACAACAAGGGAGCCATTTCTTCGATAGGGAATGTCCAAATCTCTGGCAAGCTGAGGCATCATCCTGCTACCCTGTACATTCAGTTTTGCCATCAAAGATCCATGTTTCGCATCATACCCAGCATGAATAATAGCGGAATTTGCCTTGGATGTACCACAGCATACGTCTTCCTCCCGATCCACGACGAGAATCTTCGCTGTTTTTTTAGAAATCTCTCGTGCAATCGCACAACCGGAAACTCCTGCTCCAATAATAACAACATCGTACATCACAAATTCACTCCTTAAAAATCAGTCTTCTTTCGCCCAGTCTTTGGTGCATCTTACAGCCTTATTCCACCCTCTGATCCGTTTTTGCCGTTCCTGTGCTGAAATATCCGGATAAAAAATCCGGTCAACCGCCCGATTTTTGATAACCTCTTCCTTGCTTTCCCAGTACCCAACTGCCAGTCCTGCCAAATATGCAGCCCCCATTGCGGTTGTCTCTACACAGCATGGACGCTCCACCGGAACATTCACAATATCCGCCTGCGTTTGCATCAAGTAATTGTTTGCGCTGGCACCTCCATCGACCTTCATGACGGCAATTTCTCGTCCGGAATCTGCTTTCATAACCCGAACCACCGCATCCGTCTGATAAGCAATGCTGTCAAGGGTTGCTCGAATAATATGGTATTTGTTTACACCCCTGGTCAGCCCAACAATATTTCCTCTGGCATACTGATCCCAATAAGGCGCACCAAGACCTGTAAACGCCGGAACCACATAGCAGCCATTGGTATCCGGCACTTTTTTTGCCATATACTCAGAATCCGGTGCGGAATCAATCAGACGCAGCTCGTCGCGGAGCCACTGAATCGCCGCACCTGCCACAAAAATAGACCCCTCCAATGCGTAGGTCACTTCTCCATCCAGCCCCCACGCAATGGTTGTAACCAGTCCATTTTTACTAAAAATCGGTGTTTGTCCAATGTTCATCAGGAGAAAGCATCCGGTTCCATAAGTGTTTTTCACCTCTCCCGGACAGAAACAGGTCTGGCCGAAAAGAGCTGCCTGCTGGTCACCAGCAGCTCCGGCAATGGGAATAGGCGCTCCAAAATATTGCGCAAGGGTTTCTCCGTAAACACAGCTGCTGGGTTTTACTTCCGGAAGCATAGACCGCGGGATATTCAATTCTGTCAGAATTTCTTCATCCCACTGAAGGGTATTGATATTAAAGAGCATGGTTCGAGAAGCATTGGAATAATCCGTCACATGGACTTTTCCACCGGTTAGATTCCAGATTAACCAAG